>CAZNHG010000183.1:0-6516 GCA_964572555.1 uncultured Devosiaceae bacterium
CACCTCCCGCATCGCCGTTTCATCATGGGCCCTCGGGTCAAGCCCGAGGGTGACGATGGGGTATGGGCTATGGGCGGGGCGAGTGGGAAAGACGGCGTGGGTGGAGCGAGCGGGAGAGTGGTCGGGGGGAAAGCGGGGATAGCGCTTCAGAGCCACCTCCCCCGCGATTGCGGTGCCCCCATAAGAGCACCCCTCACAAGATCAGCACGGCCCGAAAATCGTTGACGTTCGTCGCCGTGGGACCGGTCACCACCAGGTCTCCCACCGCCTCGAACGCCGTGTAGGCGTCGTTGCCGCGCAGGCGGGCGAGCGGGTCGGTGCCGGCGGCGCGCATGCGGGCGAAGGATGTGCCGTCGGCGAGTGCGCCGGCGTTGTCTTCGGAGCCGTCGATGCCGTCCGTATCAGCGGCGATGGCGGTGATCGTTTCGTAACCGGCGATGCCGCGGGCCAGCGACAGCAGGAACTCGGTGTTGCGCCCGCCCCGCCCCTTGTGGCGGACGGTAACGGTGGTCTCGCCCCCGCTCAGCAGCACGCAGGGGCGCGCGAACGGCTGGCCGCGCGCGACGACCTGCCGGGCGAGCGCGGCGTGCAGGCCGCCGACGACCTCGGCCTCGCCTTCGAGGGAGTCGGAGAGAATGTGGGGCGCCAGGCCCTGTTCCCGGGCATGCGCGGCGGCGGCCTCGAGAGAGATCTGGGCGGCGGCGATCAGGTGGACTTCGTTGCCGGAAAAGGCATCGTCTTCCGGCATCGGCGCGGCGCTGGCCGGATCGGCGAGCCAGGCCTGCGCGGCCTGCGGCAGATCGAGGCCGTAACGGTCGACGATGGCAAGAGCGTCCTCGCGCGTCGCCGCGTCGGGAATGGTGGGGCCGGAAGCGACGAGCGCCGGATCGTCGCCGGGGATATCCGAGAGCACCAGCGAGACGACGCGCGCCGGATGGGCCGCGGCGGCAAGGCGGCCGCCCTTGATGGCACTGAGATGCTTGCGCACGCAG
Source organism: uncultured Devosiaceae bacterium (assembly GCA_964572555.1). Lineage (GTDB taxonomy): Bacteria > Pseudomonadota > Alphaproteobacteria > Rhizobiales > Devosiaceae > CAZNHG01. Next base: position 993 of record CAZNHG010000183.1, read on the forward strand.
TTCATCTCGGCGATCGGCACGCCGCCGGCAAGAAGCGCGGCGTTGACCGCCCGCTTGTCCTCCGCCGTCAGCGGCTCGGCCGGCAGGGACAGCAGCGACGACCCGCCGCCGGAAATGAGCGCGACGGCCAGGTCGTCCCCGGTCAGCTCTCCGGCAAGCGCCAGCATACGCCGTGCCGCGTCATGGCTGCCCGCATCGGGAACCGGATGCGCCGCTTCGACCACCTCGATGCCGGGCACCGACTGGCCCGTACCGTGCGCGGTTACCACCAGTCCTTCGAGCGGGCCCCGCCCCGCCGCATCCCAGGCCGCGGCAAAAGCGGACGCCATGGCGGCCGACGCCTTGCCCACGCCGAATACCACCGTGCGGCCTTTCGGCGCGGGCGGCAGGTGCGCGGCCATGGAGCGGGCGGGATCGGCGGCGGCGACCGCGACCTGGAACAACTCTTTCAGGAAGGACTTGGGATCGGCAATCGGCATGAGCTCTGGACGATTTTCGCTGGATGGACGGAGCCGAACAATCGAAGGTCACATTCGATTTGTCCATACCGATATACGACGAAAGGCGCGGCGGCCTCGGTGTGGACCGGCTGCGGCGGGTGTGCACAATGGCCGCCGGAATACCTGCCCGACCGTGTTCCTCATGAGGACGAGACCATGACTGCCATTGATAATCTGAGCGATTCCAGCCTGTTCCGGACGCGTGCCCATGTGAACGGGCACTGGATCGACGCGCTGAACGGCGCGGTGATCGAGGTCGCCGACCCGGCGACGGGCGATGTTCTGGGCACCGTGCCGAACTGCGGCGCCGAGGAGACGCGCGCCGCCATCGGGACGGCGGAGGCGGCGTTCCCCGCCTGGCGCGGAAAAACGGCGGGCGAGCGCGCCGGTATCATGATGCAGTGGTACGAGCTGATGATCGCCCACCGCGACGACCTCGCCGCCATCATGACGGCGGAACAGGGCAAGCCGCTGGCCGAATCGCTGGGCGAGATCAACTACGGCGCGTCCTACATCAAGTGGTTCGCGGAAGAGGCGCGGCGAGTCTATGGCGAGATCGTGCCGCCGCACGTTTCCGACCGGCGCATCTTCGTCAATCGCGAACCCATAGGGGTGGCGGCGGCGATCACGCCGTGGAACTTCCCCAACGCCATGATCGCGCGCAAGGCCGGGGCCGCGCTGGCGGCGGGGTGCACGATGGTGGTCAAGCCCTCCGAACTCACCCCCTACTCCGCTCTCGCCATGGCCGAACTCGGCCAGCGCGCCGGCCTGCCCGAGGGCGTGTTCAGCGTGGTGACGGGAGACGCCGAGGCCATCGGCGGAGAGATCACCTCCAACCCGACGGTGCGCAAGCTCTCCTTCACCGGCTCGACGCGGGTGGGCAAGATGCTGATGGCGCAATGCGCCGAGACGGTAAAGCGCCTGTCGATGGAGCTGGGGGGCAATGCGCCGTTCATCGTGTTCGACGACGCCGATCTCGACATCGCCATCCCCGGCGTCATCGCCAGCAAGTTCCGCAATGCTGGCCAGACATGCGTGTGTGCCAACCGGATCCTGGTGCAGGACGGGATTTACGACGCCTTCGCCGAGCGGCTGACCGAGGAGGTGAAAAAGCTCTCCGTCGGCAGCGGGTTCGACGAGGACACCAGGATCGGCCCGCTGATCAACACCGCCGCGATGGACAAGGTGGAATCCATCGTCGCCGACGCGCTGGCGCGCGACGCGAAGCTCACCACAGGCGGCACTCGGCACAAGGCGGGCGACCAGTTCTACACCCCCACGGTTCTCACCGGCGCGACGCAGAAGATGCGGGTGGCGCACGAGGAGATATTCGGGCCGGTGGCGCCGCTGTTCCGTTTCTCCACGGACGAGGAGGCGGTCGCCATGGCGAACGATACGCCGAACGGGCTGTCCTCCTACATGTTCACCGAGAACATCTCGCGCGCCTTCCGCGTGTCCGAGGCCATCGAGTTCGGCATGGTGGGCGTGAACACCGGGCTCCTCTCGACCGAGCTGTCCCCCTTCGGCGGGGTGAAGGAGGCCGGGTTCGGGCGCGAAGGCTCCAAGCACGGCATCGAGGACTACCTCAACATCAAGGCGGTGCATTTCGGCAACGTTTAGGGTCCGGACCCTAAGGCGCTGTACGCTCGGCGCTTTACGCTTGCCAGAATAGCTGTTCAGCCTATCCTGCGCGCGAAACACAGCAATCCCCGGGGGCTCTCGTGAGTCACGAAGAAATGCAGAAACTGGTCGCGCAACTCCCGCCTGCCCTGCAGGAATGGCTGGCTGGGCGCGACCCCGAAGAGGTGGAATGCGTGGTGCCGGACATGGTCGGCATCGGGCGCGGCAAGGCGATGCCGGGACGCAAGTTCCTGGTGCAGCCGCGCATGTTCCTGCCCACCTCGATCTTTTTCCAGACGATCACCGGCGGCTATGCCGATGTCGACATCCCCAACGCCTGGGCGGAATCGGACCTGATCTTCGTACCCGATCTGTCGACCGCCCGCGCCGTTCCCTGGACGCAGGACGTGACGATGCAGGTCATCTGCGACGTGCTCAAGCAGGACGGCGAGCGGAGCGAGCTGGCGCCGCGCAACGTGCTCAAGCGCGTGGTGGACCGCTATGCGGACGACGGGTGGAAGCCGGTTGTGGCGCCGGAAATGGAATTCTACCTCACCAAGCCCAACGTCGACCCGGACGTTCCCGTGGTGCCGCCCATCGGGCGCACCGGGCGCCAGGGCGTGGGACGGCAGGCCTACTCGATCTCGGGTGTGGACGAATATTCGGCCGTCGTCGACGACATCTACGATTTCGCGGAGGCGCAGGGGCTCGAGATCGACACGGTAATGCAGGAAGGCGGTGCCGGCCAGCTCGAGATCAACCTCAACCACGGCGACCCGGTGGACCTGGCGGACCAGGTGTTCATGTTCAAGCGCACGATCCGCGAGGCGGCGCTCAGGCACGACTGCTACGCCACCTTCATGGCCAAGCCCATGGAAAACGAGCCGGGCAGCGCCATGCATATTCACCAGTCGGTGACCGAGATCGCGACCGGGCGAAACGCCTTCAACAGCTCCGACAACGAACCCTCGGACCTGTTCCGCGGCTTTCTCGGCGGCCAGCAGACCTACCTCAACGCCTGCGTGTGCATGCTGGCGCCCTACGTGAACTCCTATCGCCGGCTGGTGCCGGGCGCCTCCGCGCCGATCAACCTCGAATGGGGCATCGACAACCGCTCCACGGGCCTGCGCGTGCCGATCTCCGAGCCGGAGGCGCGGCGCATCGAATGCCGCGTGGTGGGCATGGACGCCAACCCCTACCTCGCCATCGCGGCGTGCCTGGCTTCGGGGTATCTCGGCATGAAGGGGGGCCTCGAGCCTCGCGCACCGGTGCGCAGCGACGCGGGCGACCTGCCCCACGAACTGCCGCACGACGTGCTGGAGGCGCTGGGCCTGTTCGAGGAGGCACCGAACCTGCACGAGGTGCTGGGCCCCGAGTTCAGCCAGCTCTATATGTCCATCAAGCGGGCCGAGCACGACGAATTCCTCAGCGTGATCAGCCCGTGGGAACGCGAGCATTTGATGCTGAACGTGTAGGGCCGATCAGGCGCGGCGCATGGAACGGTAAGCATGGACCTGCTCGAATCCGAAACCGGTCCCGGGCACTATCCCGCCTCGTATTACGCGGCGACGGCGAACGGAACGCCGGCGCGGCCAGCGCTCGACGGCGACACGGCATGCGACGTGTGCATCGTCGGTGCCGGATTCACCGGGCTCTCCGCCGCGCTGCACCTGGCCGAGCGCGGCTACGACGTGGTGGTGCTCGAAGCCCAGCGCGCCGGCTGGGGCGCCTCGGGGCGTAATGGCGGGCAGTTGGGCACCGGGCAGCGCGTCGAGCAGGACGATCTCGTCAAGCTGGTCGGCGATGCGCACGCCGAAAGGCTCTGGCGGCTCGGCGAGGACAGCAAGGCGCTGGTCAAGGACCTGATCGCCCGGCACGGGATCGACTGCGACCTCAAGCCGGGCCTGATATATGCCGACCACAGGAAGCGACACGTCGCTCACACGCGCGACTATGTGCGCTTTCTCAACGAGCGTTACGGCTACGAGCAGATCAGCTTTCTCGACCGCGATGCGCTGCGCGACCACCTCGGGACCGACGCCTACTACGGCGGCTCGCTCGATTGGGGCGCGGGGCACCTGCACCCGCTGAATTTCGCCCTCGGACTGGCGGACGCCGCGTCGAAAGCGGGCGCGCGCATCCACGAGCGGACCCGTGTGACCGGCATCACGCGGGGCGACAAGGCAAAGGTCGCCACAAGGCGGGGTACGGTAAGCGCCGGCAGCGTGCTGCTGGCAGCCAACGGTTATCTCGGCGGGCTGGAACCTGACGTCGGCGCGAAGGTCATGCCGATCAACTCCTATGTCGTTGCCACAGAACCGCTGGGCGAAGACCTGGCGCGCGAGCTGATCCGCGACGACGTCGGCGTGGCGGATTCGCGCTTCGTGGTGAACTACTACCGCCTGTCGCCGGACCGCCGGCTGATCTTCGGCGGGCGCGAGAGCTACGACTATGGCATGCCGGACGACATCGCGGAATCGGTCCATCGCCGCATCCTGACCATTTACCCCCAGCTCGGGGACACCCATATCGATTATGCGTGGGGCGGCACGCTGGGGATCACCATGAACCGCATGCCCCACCTCGCCCGGCTCGGCCCCAACATCATGTCGGCCTCGGGCTATTCCGGGCACGGCCTCGGCATGGCGACACTGTGCGGACAGTTGATGGCCGAGGCGATAGCGGGCACAAATGAACGGTTCGACGTGATGGCCAGCGTGCCGGTGCCGCGCTTTCCCGGCGGCATGCTGCTGCGGCGGCCGCTGCTGGTACTGGCCATGCTCTACTACGCGCTCAGGGACAGGATGTAATGAAACCCGTTATCGGCGTTATCGGCTGCAACAAGGAACACGAGGGCGAACCGGCCCACGCGGTGAAGGCGCGCTACATCGAGGGCGTGGCGCGCCATGCCGGCGCGGCGGCGCTGATCGTGCCGAGCCTGGGCGCGCCGGACGACGTGAAAGCCATCGTGCCCAAGCTCGACGGCATCCTGCTCACCGGCGCGACCTCCAACATGGAACCGCACCACTTCGGCGGCACCCGCGCGCACGGGCCGAACGACCCGGGCCGCGATACGACCGCGCTGGCGCTGATCCGCACCGCACAGGCGGCCAACGTTCCGGTGATCGGCATTTGCCGGGGCTTTCAGGAGATCAACGTGGCGCTGGGCGGCACCCTGCGCGACCAGCGCGACGGCGGCGACCGGAGCGTGCCGCACCATGCGCCGGACGGCAGCTCGCTCGAAGAGCAGTTCGCCCACACCCACCCGGTCGAAGTAGCGCCCGGCTCCCTTCTCGAGCAGATCGCGGGCGCGCGCGAGCTGACGGTGAATTCGGTCCACTACCAGATGATCGATGAATTGGGCGACGGCCTGCGCGTCGAGGCGCGCACCCGTGACGGGGTAA
>CAZNHG010000184.1:0-6480 GCA_964572555.1 uncultured Devosiaceae bacterium
TTGTGCGCGCATCGATCCAGATATGCGGATGGGCGGATGCCGCGGCGGCGAGAAGGCACAGGCAGAGCGCCAGCCCTGCGGTGAAACAGCGATTGACGAACAGGATACGCCCCCGGGAATGGCTAGGGTCCATACTCAATTAATTCACGCTCACGACGCTGCCGGATTTGGCCGGCCCGGCAGGAAAGGCGCGCCGCGCGTGTCCGCCACACGGGCAAGCGCCTTGACGCACCGGATGGGCAAATCCGGCGCGCCCTGCCGGGGTGGGACGCAAATGGCCACCTGGTGCGTCAGAGAGCTTGACCGTATCAGACATACGCCCTGCGCTCTCTTCCTGCCATCTGGCCATTTGCGTCTCCATCGTGAGCGTGAATTGAGTATGGACCCTAGAGATCGGGATTGGCCTGGAACCAGGCCACGAGATGATCGATCAACGCCCGCACCTTGCCCGCCAGGTGGCGGCGATGCGGATAGACCGCCTGCAGGCTCGGCGCCTCCGGCATGAAGCCGGCCAGGACGCCCTTGAGCCGGCCGGCGGCGATTTCACGGTCCGCGAGGTAGGACGGCAACAAGGCGAAACCGAGGCCGTCGGTCGCGGCCTGCAGGGCGGCGACCGGCGAATTCACCCGCACCGGCCCGGCGACATGCACGGACAGCACGCGCTGGCCGTCGACGAACCGCCAGTTGGCCTGCCCCTGGATGTTGGTATCGACGATGCACGGCAGGTTGCGCAGCGCGTCCGGCGCCTGCGGTTGCCCGAACCGCTCGATCAGCGCGGGCGCGGCGCACACGGTCAGGCCGGTGCGCGCGATCTTGCGGGCGATCAGCGAGGAATCCGCCATCGCGCTGATGCGAAGCGCGACATCGATCCCCTCGTCCACCAGGTCGACGAAGCGGTCCTCGAGCCTGAGATCGAGCGTGACTTCCGGGTGGTCCTTCAGGAAGGCGAACAGGGCCGGCGCCAGCGTCGTCTCGCCGAAATTGCGCGGCGCGGACACGCGCAGCAGCCCGCGCGGCTCCGCCGTCTGATCGGAAATCGTGGCGTCGAGATCGTCGAGCTGCTGAAGAATCTGACTCACCTCGCGGTAGTAGGCTTCCCCCGCCTCGGTCAGCGAGAGCTTGCGCGTGGTGCGGTTCATCAGCCGCACCCCGAGGAAATCCTCGAGATCGGTGACGTATTTCGACAGCAACGCCTTGGAGCGCCCGTGTGCGCGCGCAGCGGCCGAAAAACCGCCCGCGTCGAACACCTGGACGAAGGCCCGAATGCGCGCGAGATCCTGTGTCATGGGTCCTCCCCGGGACGCGATTCATGCATTGTTCGAGAATCATGAACGCATATTACGGCCACAATAGGCAAGCCATGCAACGGCCGGAATACACTTCGGCGCGATTAACGATAGCCGCGCTGCGCAATCGACGCCGCACGCCGTTTCGCTCTAGGTTGCGGCCATGGCCAAACCGCCCGCGAAAACGACGCTTTACCGGCTCATCGAGGCCGGTCATCTCGCCCGGCAGAGGATGCTCACGCCGCTTTACGAGCACGGGCTCGAACCGGGCGACGATGCGGTACTGTTCGCCATCACGGAACCGGCGGGCATGACCGAGATGGACCTCAAGGCCATCACCGGCCTGGATGGCGTCGCACTCGACATGCGCCTCATCCGCCTCGAAGCCGCCGGCATCCTCGACCGCTGCGCCGTCGGGCCCCACCTCGCCCCCGGCGCCCGCCTCACCGAGCGCGGCCGTGCGGTGGCGGACACGCTCGAGGGGCAGTGGCAGCAGCTCGAGGAAGCGCTGACGGGGGAACTGGCCGCCAAGGATCGCAAGGCGCTGCGCAAGATGCTCAAGCGGTTCGTGAAGCTATTGCGGTTGTAGGCGGGTCGGGCGGCCGGTGTGCCCATCGCGAATGGCCCCCGGGTGACGACTGCGGTGTGGGGCTCGAGCCGGGGCCCCGTCGATAGGCTCGGGATGAGGGTTTGGAGTGAGGCTTGGGGCGATGTCTTGGGAAACGCCCGCCCCACCCTCCACTGTCATCCCCGCGCAGGCGGGGAACCAGTACCCACTGGCGTGGGTTGGGTGTGGTTTGAATTGGCGGTATGGGCATGGCTGTCTCTGCGGCATAATGAGCTGACGTTCGGGGTTACTGGATCCCCGCCTGCGCGGGGATGACAGCAGTAGGGGGAGGCCAATGTTCCCCAAACCCTCGTCCCGAGCCTGTCGAAGGACGAGCGTTTGACCCCGCCCCCGCCTCACCCAGCCACCCGCTCCACGGATGCCGACTTGAACACCGCCACGATCGCCTGCCCTTCGGCCAGGTCCATCTCGCGCACCGTTCGGGCCATGACCAGCGCGGGAATTTCGCTCTCGCCGATGGCCACGCGCACCTCGACCTGGCCGCCCGGCAGCGATTGGAGGGCGGCGATGTGGCCCTTGAGCGCATTGCGGGCGCTGACGGCCCGGGGCGCCGTTCGGGCGAGGACGACATCGCGGGCCCACACGCGCAGGGCGACGGTGTCGCCGGCTTTCAGTCCCGTGCCGAGCGTTTCGACCGTACGGCCGCCGACATCGATCGTGGCGAGGCCGTCGCCGGCGACGTCGGTGACCCGGCCATGCAGGACACCGGCGATGCCGCCCTCGCCGGCGCCGGCCTGGCTGAGCACTTCCGCCGCCGTGCCGGTCGCCGCGATGCGGCCCGCACGCATCAGGGCGAAACGCGCGGCGACGCGGCCCGCCTCTTCCATGGCGTGGGTGACATAGATCACCGGGATGCCGAGCGTGGGGATCACCTCGGCGAGAAGCTGCAACAGGCTGTCCTTGGATGCCGGATCGAGCGCGCTCAGCGGCTCGTCGAGCAGGAGAAGGTGCGGCCCGCCGGCGAGGGCGCGGGCGAGCATGACGCGTTGCTGCTCCCCGCCGGAAAGCGCGGCGAGCGGGCGGTCGAGGAGCGGCGCGCACCCTGCGCGTTCGAGCAGGTCGCCGGAGACCGGCTTGCCGCGTGCGCCGAGGTGAATGTTGCCGCGCACGCTGAAATGCGGAACCAGCGCGGGACGCTGGAACACCATGCCGATCCGGCGCCCTTCGGGCCTCACCGCGATATCCCGAACGCTGTCGAATAGCGGGCGCGCATCGAGGGCGACACGGCCCGTATCGGGCCGGCTCAAACCGGCGATCAGGCGCAGCAACGAGGACTTGCCCGCCCCCGATGGCCCGACGAGCGCCGTCACGCCGGCTGGGACGTGAAGCTGCGCGGCAATGGGAAACATCCCGAATTGCGCGGTGACATCGCACTCAAGCATGCCGCGCCTCCCGGCCGGCCAGCTTGCGCGACAGGCGCGCGACCAGCACCTCCGAGGCGATGACCGAGACCACCGAGATAACGACGGAGAGGGTCGCCAGCGTATAGACCAAGCCCATGCCGGTGGCCGATTGCAGCGCGGAATAGATGGCGAGCGAGAGCGTGCGCGTTTCGCCGGGGATGCTGGCGACGAAGGTGATCGTCGCGCCGAATTCACCCAGCGCCTTGGCGAACCCCATGATGACCCCGGCGAGGATGCCGGGGAGGGCAAGCGGCAGATCGAGCCGCCACAGCCGGCTCCACGGCCCGTGCCCGGCGACCGCCAGCGCTTCGTGCAGGGCCGGATCGACGCCTTCGAGCCCGAGCCGGATGGGCCGGACCATCAGCGGCAGGGCGACGAGCCCGGCCGCCAGCGCCGCACCGGTCCAGCGAAAGCCGAACTGCAGGCCGAACAGGGCGAAGAACCGGCCCAGCGGCGCGTTGGGCCCGAACAGGTCGAGCAGGATGAGCCCCGTCACGACCGGCGGCAGCACGAGCGGCAGCATGACGAGCGCGCTCAGCACCGCCTTGCCGGGAACCCGGCACCGTGCCAGCACGAAGGCGAGCGCAAAGGCCAGCGGCAGGGCACACCCCACGCCCGTCAGCGCGACGCGCAGCGTGAGCCCGACAATGCCGGCGATATCAGCGGTCACCGGTCTCGAACCCCATGGAGCGCAGCATATCGGTACCGGCATCGCTCTCGATATAGGCCAGGAAACCGGACGCGGCCTCGTTGTCCGGGCTGAGCGTGACGCTCCAGTAGCGGATGGGTGCGTGCAGCCCGCCGGGAACCGTTCCGGCGATGCGCACGCCATCGACATGGGCATCGGTCCTGTAGGCGATGCCCAAGGGCGCCGCGCCCTGCGCGACATAGGCGACCGCGCCGCGCACGTCGGACGCCGGCGCCAGCCGGTCTTCCAGCGTTTCCCACAAGCCGGCATTGATGAGCGCTTCCCTGGCATAGATACCGGCGGGCACGTGCGCGGGATCGCCGACCGCCAGCCGCCTGTCGCCGAGCGCCTCCGACAGATCGGCAAGCGTGATCTCGCCATCGGAGGCGTCCGGCGCGATGATCGCGAGCGAATTGCCGAAGAGGTCGCGCCCCTCAGCCCCTGTTTCGTGGATCACCTGGCCGGCATAGGCCTCGTTGGCCGAGATGTAGAGATCCGCCGGCGCCCCAGCGAGAATCTGCCGCGCCAGCGTCGAGGACGAGGCGGGCACGATGGTCAGCGTGTGCCCCGTCCTGTCTTCGAAACCGGCCACGAGCGCATCCATGGCATCGGTCAGGCTCGCGGCGGCGAAGACCCTGGCTTCGGCGGCCTGCGCCGGGACAGCGGAGGGCAGAAAGACGAACCCGGCAAGAAGGACGGAGACGAAACGGCGCATGAAACGACTTCGATATATTTTACCAAACATATCGAAACGTACAGATGCCGCCCCGCCCCTGCAAGCGGGCGAATCTACTCCTTCGGGGCATGCGATATCAGTGCGCGCAGGGCCTGCACGTCGTCGGTGATGGCGGCGGCGGCGCTCTCCTGCATGCGGCGATAGGTGGCGAGAACGGTTGCGCCGAGCTCGGTGAGCTGCGCGCCGCCCTGCCCGCTGCCGCCGCGCGTGGTGGTGACGAGCGGGGCGCCGAAGCCGTGGTTGAGCGCCTGCACCAGCATCCAGGCGCGGCGATAGCTCATCCGCATGGCCCGCCCGGCGGCGGAAATGGAGCCGGTCCGATCGATCAGCTCCAGCAGATCGGCCCGGCCCGGCCCGATGTAGAGGTCTTCCGACAGCGTCACCCGCAAATGGGTGAGCCCGTGGACGGGGACCTTGCGCTCCGCCATGCGCGCTATCCCGAAAGGCCCGCCGCTTCGCGGGCCAGCCGCTCGATCTTCTTGTAATCCCCGGCGGCGATCGCGTCGCCCGGCGTGATCCACGACCCGCCCACGCACACGACATTGGGCAAGTCCAGATAGGTGGGTGCGTTGCCCGGCCCGATTCCGCCGGTGGGACAGAAGGTCAGGTCCGGCAGGGGCGAGGCGAAGCTCTTGAGGACCGGCGCACCGCCCATCGCCTCGGCGGGGAAGAATTTCAGGTACGAATACCCCCGCTCGGCCGCCGCCATCGCCTCGGTGGGCGTGCCGATCCCCGGCAGCAGCGGAATGGAGACGTCCTCGGCGGCATCGAGCAGGCGCGGCGAGGCGCCGGGCGAAACCATGAACCGGCAACCCGCATCGACGGACTGGCGCATGTGCTCGGCCGTGCGCACGGTGCCCGAGCCGACGACCGCTCCCTCGACCTTCGCCATCTCCGCCATCGCATCGAGCGCCGCCTCGGTGCGCAGCGTCACCTCGAGAACGGGCAGCCCGCCCGCCACCAGCGCCTCGGCCAGCGGCCGCGCGGTCCTGGCGTCCTCGATGATCATCACGGGGATCACCGGGGCGAGCGAAAGGGTTTTCTTCAAAACGGCAGCGTCCTGGGGCATGAATTCGCGTACTCTTCGGTCGATGTTGAGATAATCGGGAAATTGCGGGACCCGACTAGCATAGCATTCATTGAAATGCCTGCCAAAAATGCCTAGGTAACCCTCGCGAAGGGCGCCGCCGCCTGCTGCGCCCTTGAAGTCCCGATGTGTCGCGGACATGCCGGAAACAGATACTTGATGCGTTCGACTGAGCAAAACGAATGCATGAGACGCGGAAAGGTTCCCCCACATGGCCCAGCTCATCAACGCGATGACGCCGCTCGAGGAAGCTCGCGCCACGCTCGCCGAGAATTTCGACCTGAAGTTCTCCGCCGCGGTGAAGAAATCGACAGCCTCGGTCTATGAGCGGGTCAAGGACAGGATCCCCGAGATCGAGTGGCCGGTCTACGCGCCGCTGATCTTCCAGATCAACCGAATGAAGAAGAAGACCGGCGCGGTCATTCTCGCCCACAACTACCAGACACCGCAGATTTATCACGGCGTCGCCGACATCGTGGGCGACAGCCTGCAGCTCGCCGTCGAGGCGGCGCGGGTCGAGCGGTCGGTGATCGTGCAGTGCGGCGTGCACTTCATGGCCGAGACGTCCAAGCTGCTGAACCCGGACAAGACCGTTCTGATCCCGGACAGCCGCGCGGGCTGCTCGCTCGCCTCCTCGATCACCGCGGAGGAC
>CAZNHG010000185.1:0-563 GCA_964572555.1 uncultured Devosiaceae bacterium
GCGGGCGCTCGAGCTCAGCGTGAGCCTGGCGTTCAACGGGTTCGTGTGGCGCAACGAGTTCGAGTGGTACAAGCCGGGGACGGTCGCATGAGCGGGGCCGATAGGTTGCGGGCGATCATCGAGGCCACGCGCTGGATTCGCGAGAACCTGCCGCACGCCCACATTTCGGGCGGCGTGTCGAACCTGTCGTTCTCCTTCCGCGGCAACGAACCCGTGCGCGAGGCCATGCACTCGGTGTTCCTCTACCACGCCATCAAGGCTGGTATGGACATGGGCATCGTCAACGCCGGCCAGCTCGCCGTTTACGAGCAGATCGACCCCGAGCTGCGCGAGCTGTGCGAAGACGTCATCCTCAACCGCCGCGACGATTCCACCGAGCGTCTGCTCGACGAAGCGGCGCGCTTCCAGGGCGACGGCTCCAAGGCCCAGTCGAAGAACGACACGGCCTGGCGCGAGGAAGAGGTCGAAAAGCGCCTTGAGCATGCCCTCGTGAACGGTATCACCGAGTACATCGTCGAAGACACCGAGGAAGCCCGCCAGCGCGCCGAGCGCCCGCTGCACGT
>CAZNHG010000185.1:573-6470 GCA_964572555.1 uncultured Devosiaceae bacterium
CATGCCTTGGTCAAGGGCATCGACGCGCACATCGTCGAGGACTCGGAAGAAGCGCGCCAGTCGGCGACAAGGCCGATCCACGTCATCGAAGGCCCGCTGATGGACGGCATGAACGTCGTCGGCGACCTGTTCGGCTCGGGCAAGATGTTCCTGCCGCAGGTGGTGAAGTCCGCCCGCGTGATGAAGCAGGCCGTGGCCTATCTGATGCCCTACATGGAAGCCGAAAAGGAAGAGCAGGGTATCACCGAGGACTCGGCTGCCGGCACCGTCATCATGGCGACAGTGAAGGGCGACGTGCACGACATCGGCAAGAATATCGTCGGCGTCGTTCTGCAGTGCAACAACTACAGGGTGATCGATCTCGGCGTCATGGTCCCGGCAGGCCAGATCATCGAGGCGGCCAAGGAACACAACGCCGATGTCGTCGGCCTGTCCGGCCTCATCACGCCGTCGCTCGACGAGATGGCGAGCGTGGCCTCCGACTTCGAGCGCGAGGACTTCGACATCCCGCTCCTCATCGGCGGCGCGACCACCAGCCGCGTGCATACGGCGGTCAAGATCCACCCCAACTACACCAAGGGGCAGACTGTCTACGTCACCGACGCCAGCCGTGCCGTGGGCGTCGTCTCGAACCTTCTGTCGGCGGACAACCGGAACGACTATATCCAGTCCATCAAGGACGAGTACGCCAAGGTTGCCGAGAAGCATCAGAAGAGCGAGGCCGACAAGCAGCGTCTCGCGCTCGCCAAGGCGCGCGAGAACGCCCAGCAGATCGACTGGGACAGCTACGAGCCCCCTGCCCCCGGCTTCACCGGCACCAAGGTGTTCGATCAGTGGGACCTGCAGGATATCGCCAACTGCATCGACTGGACGCCCTACTTCCAGACCTGGGAGTTCAAGGGCCGCTATCCGGCCATTCTCGAGGACGCGGATCAGGGCGAGGCAGCACGTGCCCTTTGGGACGACACCCAGAAGATGCTCAAGCAGGTCATCGACGAGGGCTGGTTCAAGCCCAAGGCCGTGATCGGCTTCTGGCCGGCGAACACTGTGGGCGATGACATGCGCCTTTACACCGACGACAAGCGCAAGGACGAGCTGGCGACATTCCACGGACTGCGCCAGCAACTTTCCAAGCGCGGCGGCCGGCCGAATATCTGCATATCCGACTTCGTCGCCCCGGAAAGCACCGGCAAGGCCGACTATCTCGGCGGCTTCGCCGTGACCGCCGGCGCCGAGGAGGAAGAGATCGCCGACCGCTTCGCCCGCGAGAACGACGATTACAAGTCGATCATCGTCAAGGCGCTGGCCGACCGTTTCGCCGAGGCGCTGGCCGAGCGCGTGCACCAGCGCGTGCGCAAGGAGTTCTGGGGCTATGCGCCCGACGAGGACATTCCGGACGAGGAACTGCTGCACGAGGGCTATCGGGGCATCCGCCCGGCGCCCGGCTATCCGTGCCAGCCGGACCACACGGAAAAACGGACCCTCTTCGATTTGCTGGACGCACCGAACGCGATTGGCCTCAACCTGACCGAAAGCTTCGCCATGTGGCCGGGCTCGTCCGTTTCGGGCCTCTACTTCGCCCACCCGGATGCCTACTACTTCGGCGTGGCCAAGGTGGAGCGCGACCAGGTCGAGGACTATGCCGAACGCAAGGGCATGAGCGTTGCCGAGGTCGAGCGCTGGCTTGCGCCGATCATCAACTACAACCCGGCGGACTACAACAACGCGGACGCCGCCGAGTAGGCGAACTCGGCACGGCCGAAACACAAGCGCCCACCCCATTTTCGGGGCGGGCGTTTTCATGGTCAGAACTTGCGGCGGAACCCGATGACCTGCGCATTGGCGCCATCGCCCATATCACCCAGACGGCCCCACGCTCCCGAGCGATGGTGCAGGCGATAGAAAATCTCGAAATCTCCTTCGGGCGGCCCGAGACTGATCTCCGGACTCAGGTAGAAAAGCAGCTTCGAGTCGCCCTTGTCCTCGCGCTCGCGGTTCGCCTCGCTGCCAAACGTCCCGGTAACCGCACTGACCCCGAAAGTCGTCGAAAGCGCCGGCTGCAGGGCGCCGCCGATCACCGGTCCGTCGATGCGCAGCACGGCGCCGCCCCACACTTCAGCGCTGAATGGGTCGGCCAACCGCGCAGCCAGGCCGGCCTCCAGCCCCAGATTCAGGTGTTCGCGAGGTTCGAAAAAGAAGCGCTGATAGCCGCCTCCGATAACGTAGTTGTCTTCATAATCGATGTTGATCGGCAAGGCGCTCTCGTCGGTGCGATTGCGCGTGTAGCGCCCTGCGAAACCGAACACGTTCTCGACATGCGACCTGGATGTCGGCGGTTCGGCTTGCGCAACGGAACTATCGCAAGCGGCGACCAGAATAACGAAACAGACGAGCTTTGTGACCGCACGCATGGCCGACCCGCAGATCCCCCGCACACCGCGCTGCCGAGCCCCCGTGAATAATAAACGCCCGTTTGTTTACGCCGTCAATTCACCTGGTGGTGTCAGGCCATTTATCAGGCTGGCCGTGGTAACGGTATTGGCCAGAAGGCATGCGATGGTCATCGGGCCCACACCACCCGGCACCGGCGTGATCGCCCCGGCGAGCCGCTGAACGGCGCCAAAATCGACGTCGCCGACGAGCCGCGTCTTGCCCTCGCCCTTTTCCGGCGCCGGAATGCGGTTGATGCCCACGTCGACAACCGTGGCGCCGGGTTTGATCCAGTCGCCCTTGACCATTTCGGTCCGCCCCACGGCCGCTACGACGATATCGGCCCGGCGCACGACCACCGGCAGGTCGCGTGTCCGCGAATGTGCCGTCGTCACCGTGCAGTTCTCGCGCAGCAGGAGCTGGGCCATCGGCTTGCCGACGAGGTTCGAGCGCCCGATGACCACCGCCTCCATGCCCGTCATGTCGCCATGCAGGTCACGCAGCAACATCAGGCATCCCAGCGGCGTGCAGGAGATCGGGCCGGGCTGGCCCGTCATCAGCCGGCCGGCGCTGACGGGGTGAAACATGTCCACGTCCTTGGCCGGGTCGATGGCGTTGATCACCCTGGTGGCGTCGATCTGGTCGGGCACGGGCATCTGCACCAGAATGCCGTGCACGTCCGCACGCCCGTTCAACTCGGCGATCAACTCGAGCAGATGGCTTTCCGTGGTGTCTTCAGGCAACTCGTACTTGAACGAGTTCATGCCCACTTCCTCGGTCTGCTTCGCCTTGTTGCGTACATAGACCTGGCTCGGTGGATCCTCGCCGACAATCACCACGGCCAGCCCGGGCACGATGCCGTGGTCCCGCTTGAGGGTGGCAACGTGCTCGGCAATACGGCCCCGCAGGTTCGCGGCGAAGGCCTTTCCGTCTATCACTGTGGCTGACATGCGTTTTCTCCGGCTGCTCCTTCGCCGCATATGACCCAGCCGGATCGCAAGCACAACCCTTACAGTGGCGCGCGAATGGAAATCCCTTCGTGTGTGAGGGCCGCGCGGACGGCGTGCGCCAGTTCCACGGCGTGCGCCGTGTCGCCGTGCAGGCAGATGGATTGCGCCTCGACCGTCAGTGGCGTGCCGTCGATGGCAGTTACTTTGCCGCGCGCCAGCCCCATGCACTGCCTTACGACATCGTCGATATCGGTCAGAACCGCGCCTTCCGCCTCACGCGGCGCCAGAAGGCCCGCGGCCGTGTAGGCCCGGTCGGCATAGGCCTCGCGGATCACCGTGAGCCCGAGCTTGCCGGCCGCACGCTCCTGGGCGCTGTTGGCGAGGGCCATCACCGCGAGATCGGGGTCGATGTCGCGAACCGCCGTGAAAGCTGTCACCGCCAGCATTTCGTCCTCCGACGCCATGTTGGCGAGCGCACCATGCAGCTTCACGTAGAGGATCGGGATATCGTCGTCCGCCGCGATAGTCTTCAGGGTGGTGATCTGGCCGGCAATCTGGGTCTGGAGCTCGTCCGCCCGCAGGTCGAGCCGCCGCCGCCCGAAATGCTCGCGGTCGGCAAAACCGGGGTGCGCGCCGCAGGTCACGCCATTGGCCGTCGCCGCACGCAATGTCGCCTGCATGCTCTTGGCGTCCCCGGCATGCCCGCCGCACGCGATGGATGCGCTCGAGACGACACGCAGCAGCTCGGCATCGGTGCCCGCTCCCTCACCCAGATCGGCATTGAGATCGATCGCGCTCATCCCACGTGTCCCCTGCGTCGCAGCAGCGATTGTGCCTTCTCGACGGTTACCGGCGCAAACCGCACCGCCGTATGGGGCCTGAGCTGTGCAAAACGGTCGAGATCGGTGCCGATCACCGACCCGATCCGCGGATAACCGCCCGTGGGCTGGTGATCGCGCATCAGGACGATCGGCGTACCGTCGCCGAGAATCTGGATATCTCCCGGCACAATGGCATCGGAAACCAGCGACAGGATGCGTGCATTCGCAAAGACCCCCGCCGTATCGGTCATTCGTACGCCCATGCGGTCGAGTTTCGTGCTGATAATGAATTCCTCGGTCAGAAAGGCGCTCCGGACCTCCGGTTCGAAGTGATCGGCATGAATGCCCCAGACGAACCGGATCGGTTCGGCGCTCACTGTCGTCGCGGGCGGCGCCGAGCGTTCCTCCAGCGGTTCGCACGGCAATAGCGTCAGCTTGTCACCGGCCTTCAACGTGCGCCCCTCCAATCCTCCAAGTCCGACGATGAGGTTGGTCGCCCGGCTATTCAGAAGCGGCGGAACGCCGATATCGTCGGCGAAGTGCACATAGCCATAATTTCCC
Organism: uncultured Devosiaceae bacterium; assembly: GCA_964572555.1. Lineage (GTDB taxonomy): Bacteria > Pseudomonadota > Alphaproteobacteria > Rhizobiales > Devosiaceae > CAZNHG01. The sequence continues at coordinate 5,336 of CAZNHG010000185.1, forward strand.
GCGGGGCCGGGCGTGATGGCAACGGTGTCGCCGTCGGCAAGCGCATGCGCCGAATCCCAGTCCCGTGGCTCCCCGTTGATACGGAGCGTGAACACGCCGCCGGAAAACCCGGCCGGCATCTGCGCACCGGAATATGTGAATTCGAGACCGGCCATGGTGAACTCCAGGCCTGCCTGCGCCGTAGTCCCCGCCAAGGCACGTGCCCGCGCAAAGGCGTTCGCGTCCATCGGGCCGGACGCGCTGATGCCATCGGCGAAGTGTCCGCGGCGGCCGCCGTCCTGAACCGTGGTGAGAGGAGCGGCGCGCGTAATATTGATTATGTTATTCATATATTGAGCATCCCGCGCTTTCCAAACATCCGTGCATTCAAAATATTCTCAATACTCTCAACATTTACGATTCCCGCGTGAAGCTGACGATGTCCCCTGCCCGCAGGATCGTCGGCGGTGTCGCTTCGGCATCGAAATTCGAGAATGCGGTGCGCCCGATCACGGACCAGCCCGTCGGGATCGTCGTTGCCGTGATCGCCGTCTGGCCGGCAGCGAACAGGACGCTCCCGGCGGGCACGTTCGGCCGCACCTCCTGCCGCCGTGGCACATGCAGATCTTCTGCATGCATGCCGCAATAGACGAACCCCGGCGCAAACCCGGTCGCCAGCATTCGCAGAGGCTTGGCGTTATGTGCCGCGACAAAGGCGTCCACGGAAAGCCCCAGCTGCTCCGCGACCGCGGCCAGGTCCGGCCCGTCCTCCCCGCCGAAACGAACTGGAATGGTATGCTCGGCGGCGGCGATATCGGCTTCGTGGTGCTCGGCGCTTATCGTCAGGCGCAGCGCCCCGGCCAGATCTCCATAGCCGATGCTGCGTGGCTCGTAGCGTACGAGTACCGAGACGAGGCTGGGCACGATCTCGATAACACCGAGTGGCGGAGCCGCGGCGAGCCGGCGCGCCAGCGCCACGGCCGCCCGGTTCGCCGCATCGTCCAGGCGGGTCGCGAAGCGAATGAGGAGGGCTGAATCTCCCAGTGGCATCAATGTGGGAAGCGGTGCGTCCATTGTGATTCCCGTCGAAAAATCACGAACCGATTGTGTACGCGGCTTCGCCGGGTCCGTCGAGCCTCGGCGTCTCCTGCCACCC
>CAZNHG010000186.1:0-6470 GCA_964572555.1 uncultured Devosiaceae bacterium
GATAGACGAAGGGCGGCAGCGTCTGCATGAGGTCCAGCACCGGCTGGATGATCTTGTAGATGCGCGGGCGGTGCGCCGTGAAGATACCGATGGGTACGCCGATGGCCATGCACACCATGCACGAGCTCATCACCAGCGTCAGGCTTTCCGTGGCCTCTTCCCAGTAGTCCTGGTTGAGTACGAACAGAAAGCCGAGCGCGACGAACAGGCAGGTTTTCCAGTTGCGCTGCAGCAGCCATGTGAGCCCGACGAAGACAGCGATCACGATGAACGGGTGCGGTGTCTGCAGGACCCACAGCATTCCCTCGATGAGACCTTCGGCAGCATCGGCGAGCAGGTCGATGGCGCCGGAGAGATTGTCCCTGATCCAGTTGAAGACGTCGGCCGCCCAGGCGCCGACCGGAATCTTGTTCTCAATGAGCCATTCCAATGGCCCTTCCCCCTTCTTGTCTGGCGGCCCCGGTCCGCACCGGCCGGGTGGCCGGAATTATCGGACTGCAACCGCTCAGGAGTTCAGAGTGGCCGCCGCGATGGCGTCGCGGCGAAAACGCCCCTAGTAAAGAAAAAGGTCCGGCCGATGGGGCCGGACCTTTCGTTGATTGTGTCCTAGAGGCCGAGCCCTTCGGTGACGGCAGCGGTCGCATCGCCGCCCTCGACGGTGGTCACGCCGTCGAGCCAGCTCAGCGGCATCTCGGGGTTCTCCTGCATCCACTGCATGGTCGCCTCGTCGGCATCCATGCCGTCATCCAGGATCATGCCCATGATGGTGTTTTCCATGTCGAGCGTGAAGTTCACGTTCTCGAGGAACGTGCCCAGGTTCGGGCACTCCTCGACGAAGCCCTGGCGGGTCACGGTGTGGACCTTGCCTTCGCCGCCGAAGAAGTCCTCGCCACCGGAGACGTAGGAGATGTCGAAGTTCGCGTTCATCGGGTGGGGCTCCCAGCCCAGGAACACGATGTCTTTCTGGTCCTCGACCGCGCGGGCGACCTCGGCGAGCATGCCCTGCTCGGAGCTTTCGGCTACCTCGAACTCGCCCAGACCATGGGCGCCCTGCTCGATCAGGTCGACGAGGTAGGTATTGGCCTCGTTACCCGGCTCGATACCGTAGATCGTATGGTCGAGTTCCTCGCCGAATTCGGCGATGTCGTCATAGGTCTGAAGACCCTTCTCGTATGTATAGGTGGGCACGGCGAGGTTGTACTTGGTGCCCTCCAGGTTGACCCCGACGCTCTCGATCTCGCCGCTTTCGAGATAGGGCGTGATCGCGGCCGACTGGGACGGCATCCAGTTGCCCAGGAAGACATCGAGATCGTCGCTTTCAAGTGAGGCGAAGGTCACCGGCACGGACAGCACCTTGACCTCGACGTCGTAGCCGAGCGCGTCGAGCACGTGCTTGGTCGCGGATGTCGTGGTGGTGATGTCGGTCCAGCCGACGTCCGAGAAGGAAACCTCGGAGCATGCGGTCTGGGCGAACGCGGCGGTCGAGACCAGCGACAGCGCCAGCGCGCCGGTCAGGGTCGCGGCATGTTTGTTCATGGCCATCTCCTTGTTGATGGGCGGAGGTGATAATTTGTTGATTGACTGATCAATCAAAAACAAAATATGAGAGGATGTAAACAGCTTTCTCCGGATTGGTGGAAATATGTCCAGGACGGGCGCGCCCGCAATACGCCGTAAAGCCTTGGTTTCCGCGACAATTGCCGAGATCGGCGAGGCGGGAACACTCGACGTGACTGTGAGCCAGATTGCGCGGCGCGCGGGCATGTCTTCGGCCCTGGCGCACCATTACTTCGGGTCGAAGGATCAGATATTTCTGGCCGCCATGCGCCACGTTCTGGAGACTTTCCGAATCGCGGTGGCGCGGCATCTGAAAAATGCCGAAACGCCCGAGGATCGCATCCGCGCGATCATCGATGCGAGCTTCGAGCCGAGCCAGTTCGAGCGCGATATCGTGGCGGCCTGGCTGGCCTTCTACGTGCGCGCATTGCAGTCGTCCGCGACCCGCCGCCTGCTGCAGGTCTATGCGCGGCGGCTGCATTCGAACCTGATGTTCAATCTCCGCGATCTCTTCGAGGAGGCGACGGCGCGCCAAGTGGCGCAGGGCCTCGCCTCGATGATCGACGGGTTCTACATCCGCCATGCCCTGCAGGACGAAGCGCCTGACCGCGAGGGCACGCGCGAATTGGTCACCGACTATCTCAATCTCTGGCTAGAAAGGAGTTCGCGGGCTTGACCGAACGGCCGAACATTCTCGTTTTCATGGTTGACCAGCTCAACGGCACGCTTTTCCCCGATGGACCTGCCGACTGGCTGCATACGCCGAATCTGAAGGCGCTGGCTGCGCGCTCCACGCGCTTCGCCAATTCCTATACCGGTTCTCCGCTGTGCGCGCCGGGCCGGGCGAGCTACATGGCGGGGCAGCTGCCGCGCCGCACGCGGGTTTATGACAACGCGGCGGAGTTCGCCTCGGCGATCCCGACCTATGCCCATCACCTGCGGCGCGCGGGCTATCAGACGGCCCTGTCGGGCAAGATGCACTTCGTCGGCCCGGACCAGCTCCACGGGTTCGAGAACCGGCTGACCACCGACATCTATCCGGCCGATTTCGGATGGACGCCGGACTACCGCAAGCCGGGCGAGCGCATCGACTGGTGGTACCACAATCTCGGTTCGGTCACCGGAGCCGGTGTCGCCGAGATTTCCAACCAGCTCGAGTACGACGATGACGTCGCGTTCCAGGCGAAACAAAAGATCTATCAGCTGGGGCGCGGGCTCGACGAGCGACCGTGGATGCTGACGGTCAGCTTCACGCATCCGCACGACCCGTATGTCGCGCGCAGGAAGTACTGGGATCTCTACGAGGATTGCGAGCATCTGCTGCCGGAAGAAGGCGCGCTTCGCTACGAGGACCTCGATCCGCATTCCCAGCGCATTTTCGACGCCAATGACTGGCGGCAGTTCGAGATCACCGAGGAGAACATCCGCCGCTCTCGCCGCGCCTATTTCGCCAATATCTCCTATCTCGACGACAAGATCGGCGAGGTGATGGAAGCGCTCGAGGGCACGCGCCAGCGCGAGAACACGATCATCCTGTTCGTGTCCGACCACGGCGACATGCTCGGCGAGAAGGGGCTGTGGTTTAAGATGAGCCTCTATGAAGGCTCGGCGCGGGTCCCGATGATGGTCTCCGCCCCGCAAATGCCGGCGGGCCGGGTCGAGACACCGGTCTCGACCATCGACGTCAATCCGACCATGGCCGATCTCGCGGGGATCGACCTGGGAGAGATCGCGCCCTGGACGGACGGGGAGTCGCTGGTTCCCCTCGCCAACGGTGAAGAGCGCACGAGCCCGGTACGCATCGAATATGCCGCAGAGGCGTCCTATGCGCCGGTGGTGTGCCTGCGCCGGGACAAGTGGAAATACGTGGCGTGCGAACTCGATCCGCCGCAGTTGTTCGATCTCGAGGCCGATCCGCACGAGACGACCAATCTCGCCGCCGACGATGCGCATGCCGAGGTGGCGGCGCAGTTCGCCGAGGAAGTGAAGTCGTACTGGGATCTCGATGCCTTCGATGCGGAAGTGCGCGAGAGCCAGGCGCGGCGGCTGGTCGTCTACGAGGCGTTGCGGCACGGCACCTATTATCCGTGGGATTTCGAGCCGCTGCAGAAGGCGTCCGAGCGCTACATGCGCAACCACATGGACCTGAACGTGCTGGAGGAAAACCAGCGCTTTCCGCGGGGAGAGTGACTATGGAAGAGGTACGTGTCTACGTATTTTCATCGTCCAGTGTAACCAACATTTGGGCCGGTTATGGGGCCCGAATGTGGGCGGTGTCTAAGGGAGAGTCCGAGACAGCCTTCAAAGGGAAGAGGACAAAGGCAGCCAAGATAAGCTCTGGTTCGTTTGGACTGTTGTATTGCGAACCTTGGCAAGCCTTTACCGTTCCGTTTGTTTTTCGCTCGAAGCCGCAAACTGAGTTCTCCGAACGAGAAGTATGGGACGGCGAATGGTTCTTGCCGTTCGCCATTACTCCGTTGGGATCGCCGCGAAGTCGCCTTCAAGGCGAAGATATAAAGAAGCTGCCTGGAGCGGCACGAAGAGGCATTACGAACTTCAGCCACTATCTGCGTGTTCAGGGGAATTTCGCCTTCCAGGAGTCCCTTGTTGCTGAGCAAGACTGGGAAAAGATAGTGGAGAAATTGTCATCATGAACCAGGCTCAACCGCAGGCGAGCCATTTCGTCGACGGGGCGTATGTCGAGGACACGGCGGGCGCAGTCATCGACTGCGTCCATCCGGCCACCGGTGCGGTGATCGCAACGGTGCATGCGGCGACACCGGCGATCATCGACGCCGCGCTCGATTCGGCGGTACGGGCGCAGGCCGAATGGGGTGCGCTGGCGCCGGTCGAACGCGGCCGGGTGCTGCGGCGGGCCGCCGACATCATCCGTGAGCGCAATGCGGAGCTGTCGCATCTCGAAACGCTCGATACCGGCAAGCCCATCCAGGAAACGCTCGTTGCCGACGCCACTTCCGGGGCGGAGGCACTGGAGTATTTCTCCGGCATCGCCTCGATGATCAACGGCGAGGCGATCCCGCTGGGCGGCGATTTCGCCTACACGATACGCGAGCCGCTGGGCGTGTGCGTCGGCATCGGGGCGTGGAACTATCCCACCCAGATCGCGTGCTGGAAGGCGGCGCCGGCGCTCGCCTGCGGCAATGCGATGGTGTTCAAACCCTCCGAGGTGACGCCGCTGTGCGCCCTCAAGATCGCCGAGATCTTCATCGAGGCGGGGGCGCCCGCCGGCCTGTTAAACGTGGTGCAGGGCATGGGCGAGGCCGGGGCCGCATTGTCGACCGATCCGCGCACCGACAAGGTGTCGCTGACCGGTTCCGTGCCGACGGGCCGCAAGGTCTATTCGGCCGCCGCCGAGGGCATGCGGCACGTGACGATGGAGCTGGGCGGCAAGTCGCCGTTCATCGTTTTCGAGGATGCCGACATCGAGAACGCCGTGAGCGCCGCCATCAACGCCAACTACTACTCCACCGGCCAGATTTGCACCAACGGGACGCGGGTTTTCGTGCACCGGGCGATCCAGGACCGGTTCGTCGAACGCCTGGCCGAACGTACGAAAAACGCGGTCATCGGCGATCCGCTCGACCCGGAAACGCAGATCGGGCCGCTCATCTCCCGAGCCCAGCACGAGCGCGTGACGGAGTATATCCGGATCGGGCGGGAAGAGGGGGGCACGCTCGTTTTCGGCGGCGCTGTGCCCAAAGGTCTGGCGGAAAAGGGTTTTTATATCGAGCCTACGCTCTTCACCGGGGTAACCGACGACATGCGTATCGCACGCGAGGAGATTTTCGGGCCCGTCCTGTCGCTTCTCGGCTTCGAGAGCGAGGACGAGGTGGTTGCCCGCGCCAACGATACCGCGTACGGGCTGGCCGCGGGCGTGTTCACGTCCGACCTGACGCGGGCGCATCGCGTCATCGCGGCGCTTGAAGCGGGAACGTGCTGGATCAACACCTACAACCTGACGCCCGTCGAGGTTCCCTTCGGCGGCGTCAAGCAGTCGGGTGTGGGGCGCGAGAACGGGCGTGCGGCCATCGAGTTCTATTCGCAGCTCAAGGCTGTGCATGTCGGTATGGGTGCCGTCGAAGCGCCGTTCTGATTCCACCGATCGCGAACGAGAAGAGGCAGGACTGTGCAGGCAGACTACATCATCGTCGGTTCCGGCTCCGCCGGGTCGGCCATGGCCCATCGGTTGAGCGCGGACGGTGCACACTCGGTGCTGGTGCTCGAATATGGCGGGTCCGATGCGGGCCCGTTCATCCAGATGCCGGCGGCGCTGAGCTATCCGATGAACATGCCGCGCTACGACTGGGGCTACCTGTCGGAGCCCGAGCCGGGACTCGGCGGGCGCCAACTGGTGTGTCCGCGCGGCAAGGTCATCGGCGGGTCCTCCTCGATCAACGGCATGGTCTATGTGCGCGGGCATGCGCGCGACTTCGATCACTGGGCCGAAAGCGGTGCCGACGTCTGGGGCTATGCTGACGTTCTGCCCTACTACAAGCGCATGGAAACCTGGCATGAGGGCGGACATGGCGGCGATCCGTCATGGCGCGGGAAAGACGGCCCCCTGCACGTCACCCGGGGCCCGCGCGACAATCCGCTGTTCCAGACCTTCGTCGATGCCGGCGCGCAGGCGGGATACGAGCTCACCGAGGACTACAACGGGGAGAAGCAGGAAGGCTTCGGCCCCATGGAGCAGACGGTGTGGAAGGGCAGGCGCTGGTCGGCGGCGAACGCCTATCTCAAGCCGGCCCTCAAGCGTTCCAATCTCGATATGGTGCGGTGCCTTGCGCGGCGCGTCGTCATCGAGGACGGCGAGGCGGTCGGCGTCGAGATCGAGCGCAACGGGCAGGTCGAGGTGGTGCGCGCCAATCGCGAGGTGATCCTCGCCGCCTCCT
>CAZNHG010000187.1:0-6469 GCA_964572555.1 uncultured Devosiaceae bacterium
GACTCCTGGGTGAGATCGCGCACGTCGTGGCCGCCCACCAGGACCTGCCCGTCCTCGATGTCGTAGAAGCGGTGCACGAGCGCCATGGCGCTCGACTTGCCCGAGCCCGTGGGGCCGACCAGCGCGACCGTTTCGCCCGGGTTCACCTTGAAGCTGACATTCTTGAGGACGGGATGCCCCGGGTCGTAGCTGAACGTGACGTTGCGGAACTCCACCGACCCGTCCATGTCCGGGGAGAGCTCTTGGGCGTCCGGCGCGTCCTTGACCGCCACGTCGACGTCGAGCACCTCGGTCAGGCGCTGGCCCGAGGCCATGGCGCGCTGCATCACCGAATACTGCATGGTCAGCGACCGGATGGGATCGAAGAAGCGCTGAATGTAGAACAGGAAGGCGACCATTACACCGACGTCCAGCGCGTCGTTGAGCACCATGGAGCCGCCGACGACGATGACCACGGCCATGGCCATGCCGGTAAGGGTGTCGACGATGGGCACCATGATCTGCGCGAACTTGGCGGCGCGCAGATGCGCCTTGAGGTTGGCATGGGCCTTGTCGTTATAAAGCGTGAAGTTGACGCGCTGGCGGTCCATGCTCTGCACGACGCGCACGCCGTGGATGGCCTCCGCGAGCGCCCCGTTGGTGACGGACTGGGCTTCGTGCGCCTTCATGAAGGCGACGCGGGCGCGCGGCAGCCAGAAGATGCGCACGATGAACAGGATCGGCATGACCGACATGGTCAGCAGGCCCAGAAGCGGATCGAGATAGAGCATCACCGCGACGATGCCGACCAGAAGCACGAGATCGCCGACCGAGAGCACCGAGGTTTCGAGAAACTCCTGCATGGAGTTCACGTCGCCCTGCAGGCGCGACATCAGGCGCCCCACCTCCGTCTTGTCCATGAAGGACAGCGAGACGCGCTGGAGATGGGAGAACATGGCGCGGCGGATGTCGAACAGGACGTTCTCGGCCACCTTGCCGACCACCGATTCCTGGATGAAGCTGGCGCCGTAGTTGATCAGGATGGTGACCGCGAAGGCGGCGACGGCCCAGCCGAGCGCGGTGAAGTCGGCGCCGCCGGGCGTCATGCCGTTGTCGATGGCGTAGCGAATGATTAGCGGGATGACGAGCTGTGTGCCGGTGAAGGTGAGAACGGCGGCCACGGCAAGATAGACCCTGAGACGGTAGGGGCGCACGAAGGCCCAGATGCGGCCCACGACCTTGCCGTCGAAGACCTTGCCGAACATCTCCTCCTCGATGCGGTGCGAGCCGACGGCGGCGCGCGGCGGGCGGCGCCCGTCGTCGCGCACATCGTTGCGCTCGTGCTCCATCTCGGCGCTCATTGCCCTTCCTCCCCGAGCATGTCGTCGCCCGGCCGCACCTGCAGGTCGTAAAGCGCCCTGTAGCGGCCGCCCTTCTCCAGAAGCTCGTCATGGGTGCCCTGCTCGACGACCCTGCCGTTCTCGACGAACAGGATCCTGTCGGCATGCATGAGCGAACTCAGGCGGTGGGCGACGACGATGGTCACCCGGTCCTGGGCGTACTGGCGCATGGCCGAGCGGATGCGCTGCTCGGTGCCCGCATCGATCGCGGCGGTCGAATCGTCGAACACCATGACCGCAGGCTTGAGCATGATGGTGCGCGCAATCGACAGGCGCTGGCGCTGGCCGCCCGACAGCGACACGCCGCGCTCGCCCACGACCGTGCCGTAGCCGTGCGGGAGGCCGAGGATGTAGTTGTGCAGTTGCGCGGATTCGCTGGCGCGCTCGATGCGCTGTTCCTTGGCCCAGGGATCACCATAGGCGATGTTGTTCTCGATGGTGGTGGTGAACAGGAAGGCGTCCTGCTGGACGACCGCCACCGCCTGGCGCAGCGAGTGCAGGGTGGCGGCGCGGATGTCCTGCCCGTCGATGGTGATCGCACCGCCCGTGACGTCGTAAAAGCGTGGGATCAGGTGGGCGATGGTCGATTTCCCGCTTCCCGGCGGGCCGACGATGCCGATGGTCTCGCCCTTGTGCGCCTCGAAGCTGACCCCGTCGAGCACCGTCTTGGTGTCGGCGCCGGGATAGGCGAAGCTGACATTGTCGAAGCGCAGAGTCCCCTCGGTCACCTCGAGGTCGCGGGCGTTCTCGGCGTCGCGGATCTCGATATCGTGGTCGAGAAGGTTGAACAGGCGCGTGCCGCAGGTCGAGGCGCGGGCGAAGGCGTTGACCATCAGCCCGAGCTGGCGCACGGGCATCTGCAGGATGGTCATGAAGGTCAGGAACGAGGCGAGCGTGCCCACGCTGACGTCCCCCGCGATCACCTTGTTGCCGCCGACCCAGAGCACCAGCCCCATCGCCGCGAAGAAGGAAAAGGTCATGGCGCTGGTGTTGCGCACGCGGGTCGCCACGCGCCGGTGGGCCAGGCTGAGCGCCCTTTTCGAGGCGCTGTCGAACTTGTCGACCTCGTGGTCCTGGGCGGCGAAGGCGCGCACGACCCGGATACCGCCGAGGTTTTCCTCCATGACGCGCGATAGGACCGACAGGCGTTCCTGCAACTCCAGCCAGGTGGCGCGCAGGCGCAGCTGCATCACCGGCGAGCGCCAGGCGACGAAGGGCACGAAACTCAGCGACAACAGGCCGAGCGTGAGATCGGTCGAGAGCAGGAGATAGGCGCCCACCCCGATCAGGATCGCCAGCAGCAAAGTGCGCACCAGGGCGGTCGAGAAATACATGCGCACGCCCTCGAGATCGAGCATGCCCATGGTGATGAGATCGCCGGAGTGGATGGAATCGTGAAAGCTGAAGCTCTGGCGCTGGATCTTTTCATAAACCGCCAGGCGCAATTCATAGCCGATGTTGTGGCCCACGCTCTCGGCGAAGTAGTTCTGCAGCATGGTGAAAAGGCCGCGCGCGACGCTGACGCCGAGAAGGATCAAGGCGGTGGTGAAAAGCGCCGACTCCGCGGCGGAACCGGCCGTGCCCGCGGTGACCACGGTCTGCGTCTGGTCGACGGCGCGCCCGAGGAGCCTGGGGATCATCAGCTGCAGGCTGGCCGCGACCAGCGTCGCGCCGATGGCGACCGATACCTGCCAGGGATGGCGCAGGGTCATGCGGTTGATGCGCATGAGTGTACTCAGGCCGCGGCCCCATCCCGCCGCCTCGACATGCGCGAAGGCACCCGTCGGCTTCGTCGCGCTGTGCTGTGCTTGGCTGCTCACCGTATCGTCCAGACGTGACGCTAGAGTATTGCGCCGTGCCCAGGGTGCACGCCGCGCGCTCTCGCTCGTTGAATGATCGCACTTCCGCAAAAACGCGACCGAATGCCGCTCATCCGGTCATGGAAGCGCCAATATGAACCCGGCCACCCCACTCAGGGCCGAATCCACGAAGGAAAACCTGTCTCGAATTTGTAGGCCGGAATAACTAACATGTCGAGATGGCCGCTGCCAAAGTTTGGCACAATTTCCAGCTAATAGCCTGCGATACAGTCCGAAACCGCCCACATACGGCCCCTTTGCGGCATGGCGCCGTCGGCCGATGCAACAGGGGAGCTGCAATGCGCGTATCTGTCATTCTGAACCGCGACGGGGGCACGCTGAAGACCATGGACCTCGCGGCGTTCTGTGATCATGTCGAGGCCGAATTCACCGCGGCGGGCCACGATGTCGCCTGCCATCCGGTGCCCGGCAAGCGTGTGATGGACGCGATCGAGAAAGCGGCCGGCGAATCGGATGTCGATGCCATCGTCGCGGGGGGCGGGGACGGCACCATTTCGGGCGCGGCGGCGATCGCCTGGCGGGCGGGCAAGGCGCTGGGGATCATCCCGGCGGGCACGATGAACCTTTATGCCCGCACCATCGGTGTGCCGCTGGCCATCAACGAGGCGGTGACCGCGCTTGCCAACGGAACGGTGACCCCGTGCGATATCTCGACGGCGGACGGGCGGCCCTTCGTGCACCAGTTCGCGGTGGGCATGCAGTCGCGGCTGATCAAGAACCGCAGCAAGTTCGAATACCGCTCGCGCTTCGGCAAGATACTGGCGAGCTTCCGCGCCGGGCTGGAGACCTTCGTTCGCCTGCCGACCTTTCCCGCGACGCTGACCATCGACGGCGAGAAGGGCGCCACCGACACCTACAGCCTGATCTCGGTGTCGAACAATCCCTTCGGGGAGGGGCATTTGCCGTTCGCCGATACGCACGACGCCGGTCAACTCGGCGTCTACACCGTGGGAATCCTCGAAGGCGGCGCCAATGCCCAGCTCGCCGCGGATTTCCTCATCGGGGCGTGGACGGCCAACGAGAACGTGCACTCGGGCCGGGCGCGGTCGGTGATTCTCGAATTCCCCGCCATCCGGCGCAAGGTGCATGCGGTGGTGGATGGCGAACTGATCCCGCTCAGGCCGCGCGTGGAGATCGGTATTCATCCCGGCGCGCTCAAGGTGATCATGCCGCAGACGGGCTGAGGCGCTCAGAGTATTTTTCGTTCTGATTGAATCAGAACGAAAGCTCTAAATTCTTGAGTGGTCGCGTATTCGCTTGCGCGGACCTTCGGTTCGAACCGAACAAGTGGTATCCACTTGTTCTGAAAACGTTCAGTAGTCCTTCTCGAAGAACACGCCCAGGCTCGTCTCGCCGTCCGAGGCGGCGGAGCCGCGGGCCTTGAGGTTGGGCGTGATATCGAGGTCGATGGAGACCTCGCTGTCGCCCTTGGTGTCGGTCTGCACGTTCAGATAGATGTTGTCCTGGATGTAGCGCCCGGCGCGCAGGGCCGCGTTGCCTTCCTCGTCGGTGACGATGTCGAGATTGTCGAGCCCGGCGGCCTCGCGCAGGCCGCTCACCAGCGAGTTGTCGCCGCCCCCCGCCAGCTCGGCGGCCGCGGCGGCGAGCTTGGCGAGCTGGAGGGGCGAGAGGTCGCCCAGCGCGCGGTTGAAAATCAACAGGGACAGAACTTCGTCCTGCGGCAATTCGGGCTGCGAGGAGAAGGTGATGTCGAGATCGGAGGCCGGGCCCTGCACGGTGACGAAGACGGTGGTCTCGGCCGCGGCGGTGCGGGCCGCCAGATCGACATAGGGGTCGAGATCGCCGATCAGCGTCACCCGGCCTTCCGTGAAGGTGATGCGCTGGCCAAGGATCATTAGCCGGCCGCGGATGAGTTCGAACCCGCCCACGGGCTCGATATTGTTGACCGATCCGGTCAGCCGCACCGAGCCGCCCAGCTCCACGTCGAGCCCGCGCCCGCGCACGAAGATCTGGTTGGGTGCGTTGAGGCGCACATCGAGTTGGAGAACGCTCGGCCGGCCGCTCCCCGAATCGCTTCGCTGCTCGGGTTCGGCGCGCCGGAGCGAGCGCGCGACGGGGCGGGGCGCATTGAGGTGGCGGACTTCGGCGAGCGCGCCGGGACCGCCACCGAAATTGGGGATCGAGATCTGGGCGCGTTCGAGTTCGACATCGCCCGACAGGAGCGGGTTGGCCGTCAGCCCGCCTGTCAGCGACAGCGTGCCCGAGGCCGTGGCGACGAACAGGTTTCCGTCGGCATAGCGGGCGGAATCGAGGGTGACGCTGATATCGGCCGGAAAACTCTGCGCAGTGCTCAGCCCCACCGTGCCGTTGGCGCTGACACTGCCGCCGGTCGCCAGCGCGCCGCCGAAGCGCTCGATCACCGCCCGCTCGCCATCGAGGCGCACCGCGGCGGAGATGTCCCGCAGGCGGAAATTGGATTGCGGATCGACGACCTCGCCGTTGGCGGTGGTCACGGTGCCGCCGAAGCGCGGCTGGGCGAGGCTGCCGGTCACCTGCGCATCGATATCGGCGGTGCCCGAGATCTGCGTTCCGCGCTGGGCGACGAAGCGGTTGGCGAGGGTGAGCGGCAGGCTGCCGGTGACGTTGAGCCGGCCATTGCTGCCGACGAGCGGCATGGTGCCGCTGGCGCGCGCCGACAGGCCCGCCGGGCCGTTGACCTCGGCGTTCGAGAGACTGAGCGTATCGTTGGTGAAGCGTCCGCTGGCAGTGAGCCGGAGCGGGCTGGCGCCGAGCGGTTCGAGCTGGGCGGCGCTGACGCCGTTGCCGGAGACCTGGAAGGCTACCTGCGGGGCGGCGGCCTCGCCGGTGATATCGACCGTTCCCTGCACCGTGCCGCTCATGCCGAGATCGGGCCGGATGGTGTTGGCGATGGCAAGGGGCAGGGACCGGATCCCGATGCCGAGATCGAGCGTCCTGCCGGCAGTGCCCGAGGCGGTGATGCGGCCGCTGCCCACGGCGAGCTGCACCTCATCGAGGGTGACGCTCTCGCCGGTGACCGCGAGGGCTGTCGGCTCCGCCAGCCGGGCCGAGAGTTCGCCCTGGGCGAGCCGGGCCCGGTCGAGCGCCAGCCGGTAGCCGTCGCCCTCGGGGCTCAGGGCGCCGGCGATGTCGATATCGGTGCCGTTATCGAGGGCGGCGGCGGTGGTGAAATCCGTCGTGTTGCCGGAATGGCTGGCGCTGGCCTCGAGG
>CAZNHG010000188.1:0-6449 GCA_964572555.1 uncultured Devosiaceae bacterium
ACGCCCCCCTCTTCAACCCGGGCGGCCACCCGTTCCTGGAATTCGCCCGCGAACAGCCCGACATGCGAAAGGGTGGCCGCTTCAACCTGTTCAACAACAAGTGGGGCACCAACTTCTCCATGTGGTGCGAAGGCACCCTCGCTTACCGGTTCACGCTGAGGATTTAGGCGGCTGAGTACGGCATGGCCGCACACGGACGATGCGCCCGGGCGCGGGAAACCCGTTGAATGGATGAATGGCGGAGAGGACGTTACCGTGAGCGACCAGCTCAACGGTAGAATCGCCCAATGGCCTTGGAGACGAGCCAAAATACGGCCGCCCCGATGGCCGCGCTGGTCACGACCCGACCGAACACGAGCCCAATGGAAAATCCGACGAGGCGCGCATCGGAGGCGCTGTCGCACGCAGCCGGCCCGCAGGCGAACTCATCGCCGGTCAGAAGCGAGACAAGGCCGATCAAGCCGCCCAGGATGGCGCCCATTGTCACTGCTCTGTTCATGAAGATCGCCTGCAGGTGCATGTTGCAGTGATGGCGGCGAGCTGCTGCGAGGCAGCACCATGATTTGCCGAATCGGCTTCATCATCCTCATTCATCCGGCAGAAGATCGGGGCCGAACAACGCTTGCCCGCGTTCCAGGCAAACCATGAAATCTGCCTTCATGGCTTCTCCCGCAGGCCGGGTGTCGCCGTCTGTCGCCAGGTCCTGATAGGCGGCGAACGCCGCTTCCATACGCGCTTCGATATCGGCCTGGGTTGCGTCCGGACGGGCCTGCTGCGCGATTTCGAGCATGCGAGTGTTGAGGCGTTGGACAAGCGTGGCGCCGTTCTCGACATCCTCAAAAAAGCCGGCTCTTTGCGCGAGCAAGGACAGGGTGGCGCAGCGTATGGCCGCGACGCCATTGTCCAGGGTCACCCGCTCCGGCATGAGCGGCTGGAACGCGGTCGCGCCCACGGACACGGGCCCAAGGCCGACCAGGCAACAGACGAGGAGGGCCGGCTGTTTCATTCCGCTTCTCCTTTCGTGGATGAGGGGGCAGGCACTTCGAATGCGGCGCACTGATAGGGACGATTCCGGGCCACCTGCTGATTCCGCCTACCGAATTGCATTTTTGATTTCAACGCAGAACGCATCAGGTCGCGACCATCCAATGACCGCTGAACCGATCAATCCACCAATTCCGAACGATGCGAACCACAGGCACAGGGCCAGCACATAGAGTTGGAACGAACTCCCCCGGCAAACGGTTCGGCGTAGGCGGCAAGCGGCCGGGCCGCGTATATCAGGCGTGCCATATCGGCCAGGGCCAGAAAACGCATGAACCAGGTCAGCGGCCTGAAACGCCATTTTTGTGGAACGAGACAATAAACGAAGTACAGCCCCGCCACGGCCCCGCGCGCCTCCCGGCGCTTTGGCCGGTGCTCAGCCGCTCCCGCATAACCTTCGACTATAACGGAAAAATCCCGCTGCAGCCGGATCAGGAGAACACTTTCGCAAAGCCAAATGGCGGAGAGGGAGGGATTCGAACCCTCGGAACGCTTGCGCGCTCAACGGTTTTCGAGACCGCCCCGTTCGACCACTCCGGCACCTCTCCGCATCAGGGCGCGTGATCGCGTTGCGTGAAACCGCAACGGGCCGAACAAGCGAGGGAGCTTATGGCATAGGGCGCGCGGCCCTGCAACCGCTCATCTGCATTGCCCGCGCGCGCAAACATGCGCGGTGTCCGCCGCGTGGCGCGATCAAACCTTGGTGAGTGCCATCCGGCATCGGGAACGTCCGCGCTAGTCTGGCCGGAGCTGGTCTGTGTACCGGTGCCAGCACCATGCGCGGGCGTCACGCGTCCGCCGAACGAGGGAGACGACACCATGGTTTATTCCCGCAGAACCGTTCTCGGAATGGCCGCGGCCTCGCTGACCGGCCTGGCCCTCGCCCCCGGGATGCGCGCCTTCGCGCAGGACGGCACGATGCTCGAGGGCGACACGCTCGCCACCCGGTCGGGCGAGTTGATCATCCATCCGGTCAATCACGCCAGCCTCGTGCTCGGCGGCGCCGGCCCGGTGATCTATGCCGACCCGGTGGGCGAGCCGGCCCTGTACGAGGGGCTGCCCCCGGCCGATCTCATCCTGATCACCCACGAGCACGGCGACCACTACAGCCCCGATACGCTCGGCGCCCTGGCGGGCGACAACACGCGGATGATCGCCAATCCGGCCGTCTACGGCATGCTGGCGAGCGAGTTGCAGGACAAGACGACGGAGATGGCCAACGGCGACAGCAGCGAGATGGCCGGCATTTCCATCGATGCCATTCCCGCCTACAACACCACCGAGGACCGGTTGCAGTACCACCCGGAAGGACGGGACAACGGCTATATCCTGACCATCGACGGCACACGCGTCTATGTCGCCGGCGATACCGAGGACATTCCCGAGATGCGCGATCTCACCGATATCGCCCTGGCCTTCCTGCCGATGAACCTGCCCTACACCATGGACATCGAGCAGGCCGCCAGCGCCGTCGAGGCCTTCGCGCCGGGGGTCGTCTACCCCTACCACTATCGCGGCAGCGACGTGGAGGCGTTCAAGCAGATGGTCGAGTCCGGCGCGAGCGGATCCGAAGTGCGCCTCGCCGGGTGGTATTCGGATTCGGACGGGTCCGGATAAGCGATTTCCGGGCGGGCGGGTTCACGGGCCGAAAAACCCGCCCGCCCTTGACTTGACCGGCATTTGCAATCATAACCGCGCCCGAACTGCGCGCTGGCGACAAGCGCGCCGTTGTTGTTTGTAACAATGCTGCTTGAGGCTGCCCGCCGGTTCTCTCCGGCACCGCACCGATGAAGACCATGGGACAAGGGCACCGCCCATGGCGCCGCAAAGCGCGCAACCTGAAGGGATCCGGACGGCGCCAACGCCGCCGGCAATAACATGTTCGCAGTGATCAAGACCGGCGGCAAGCAGTACAAGGTCGCCGCCGACGACGTCGTGAAGGTGGAAAAGCTCGAAGGCGAGGCCGGTGACACGGTGACCTTTGACAGCGTCCTGATGGTGGGCGAGGGCAGCGACGTCACCGTCGGAACCCCGCTCGTCGAGGGCGCCAGCGTGGCTGCCGAGCTCGTCGAGACGAAGAAGCAGAAGAAGGTTCTGGTCTTCAAGAAAAACCGCCGCCACAACTATCGGCGCCGCAACGGCCACCGCCAGACGCTGTCGACCGTGCGCATCACCGATATCCTGACCGGCGGCAAGAAGCCGGCTGCAGCCAGGAAGGCCGCGCCCAGGACCGAGAACAAGGCTGCCGAAAAGCCGGCCGAGAAAGCAGCGCCCAAGGCCGAGAGCAAGCCCGAGGCGGACGCCGCGTTCAAGGACGACCTCAAGCAGCTCTCCGGTGTCGGCCCGGCGCTCGAGAAGAAGCTTGCCGCCGCCGGCGTGACCTCACTCAAGCAGATCGCCGAGATCACGCCCGAGGAGATCGAGCGCGTCGAGGGCGAGATCAATGCCAGCGGCCGTTTCGAGCGCGATGGCTGGGTCGCCCAGGCCAAGGACCTGATCGCCGGCAAGGCCGACAAGAAGTAAAGCGAAGGAAGTCGAACCATGGCACACAAGAAAGCAGGCGGTTCATCCCGCAACGGACGCGATACGGCCGGCCGCCGCCTCGGCGTGAAGAAGTTCGGCGGTGAATCCGTGATCGCCGGCAACATCATCATCCGCCAGCGCGGCACGAAGTGGCACCCGGGAACCGGCGTGGGCCTGGGCAAGGATCACACGATCTTTGCGCTCGTCGACGGCAAGGTGACCTTCGCCAAGCACAAGGGCGGGAAAACCTTCGTATCCGTCAACCCGGCACAAGCCGCCGAATAACGGCAAGGCACGCAAAAAACCTTGCCGGAGATCAACGCTCCCCGGCAAGGCCAGTCAAAAGCCATATTGCCAAGAGATAAAAGGGGAGCCGAGAATCACCGGCTCCCCTTTTCATTTGGACGCTTTTGACGATGATTCATACTGACTTCCGCACCGGATTGCCCGAGCCGATCAAGACCGAACGGCTGATCCTGCGCGCGCCCGCCGAACAGGACGTGGTGCCCATGGCGCGGCTGGCGAACAACGAGCGCATCCATGCGATGCTCGCCCGCCTGCCCTACCCCTATACGCGCGAGGACGCGGTCGAGTTCATCACCAATGGGGCCCGCGACGCCGATGAGCACGCCTTCTCCGTGCTCCTGCGCGATGAGAGCTTCATCGGCGTGGTGGGGTTGCATTTCCCCGCGGGCAAGCCGGCCGAGCTCGGCTACTGGATTGGGGAACCCTACTGGGCCGAGGGCTACGGCTCCGAGGCGGTACTGGCACTCGTTGCCCATGCCGACGCGGCCGGCTGCCCCCGTCTCGTCGCCCGGGCACGCGCCCAGAACAAGGCATCCGCGGCAATACTGACGAAAGCCGGCTTCATCGAAACCGGCGAACATATTGAAGATTGCGGCCCGCATACCGATGTGCCGCTCAAGACTTTCGAGAGGGAGGGACCCCAATGACCCCGCATCTGACGACGGCGCGCCTGCGCCTGCGCCCGCCGGCAACCGGCGATGCCGCGCATCTGGCCGCGCATCTCGACAACTTCGCCGTCGCGGGGAACCTCGCCCACGTTCCGCACCCCTATTCGATCGCGGATGCCCGCAGCTGGCTCGGCTCCTGGCGCGATGACGCCCGGCCGCAGGAAACCGGCTTCGTCATCGAGCACAAGCAGGACGGGCCCATCGGCGCCATCGGCTATCACGACCGTGCCGGCGAGGCCGTTATCGGCTACTGGCTGGGCGAGCGCTTCTGGGGGCACGGCCTGATGACCGAGGCGATGATCGAGGTTCTCGACTGGTATTTCACCACCACCAGCGCCGACTGGGTGCTTTCGGGCGTTTTCCATTTCAACATGGCCTCCCTTGCCATCCAGCAGAAACTGGGGTTTGTCGAGGTCGGACGCTCCGAGGTCTACTGCCTTGCGCGCGGCGCGGATATCGAGCATATCGACACCGAGTTGACGCGGGAGGCCTTCGAGGCGCTGGGCGTACGCGCGGCGCAGCCGCGCTCGGCCTGAGCCGGGGCAAAGCGAGTCGAGCGGGGCAAGCAGGAAGCAATGAAGTTTCTCGACCAGGCCAGGGTATATGTGCGCAGCGGCGACGGCGGCGCGGGCTCCGTGTCGTTCCGGCGCGAGAAGTATGTCGAGTTCGGCGGCCCCGACGGTGGCAATGGCGGCCGCGGAGGCGACGTCTGGGTCGAGTGCGTCGAGGGGCTCAACACGCTCATCGACTACCGCTACCAGCAGCACTTCAAGGCGAAGACCGGTACGCACGGCATGGGCGCCAACCGCTCGGGCGCCGACGGCGCGGACACGACCCTCAAGGTGCCCGTCGGCACCCAGGTTTTCGACGAGGACGGGGAAACCCTGCTCGCCGACTTCACCGAGCCGGGCCAGCGCGCGTGCCTTCTCAGCGGCGGCAATGGCGGCTTCGGCAATGCCCATTTCAAGTCTGCCCGCAACCGGGCGCCGCGCCATGCCAATCCCGGCCAGCAGGGCCAGGAGAAGTGGATATGGCTCAGGCTCAAGCTCATCGCCGATGCCGGGCTCGTGGGCCTGCCCAATGCCGGCAAATCGACCTTTCTCGCCGCCGTCTCCCGCGCGCGCCCCAAGATCGCCGACTATCCGTTCACCACGCTCGAGCCCAAGCTCGGCACCGTGACGATCGACCACGACAGCTTCGTCATCGCCGACATCCCGGGGCTGATCGAAGGCGCCCATGAGGGCGCCGGGCTGGGCGATCGCTTTCTCGGCCACATCGAGCGCTGTCGCGTCCTCGTCCACCTGGTCGACGCCACGCAGGACGACGTGGCCGGCGCCTATGAAGCCGTTCGCCGCGAGCTCGCCGAGTACGATCCCGGGCTGGCCGCGCGCAGCGAGCTGGTGTGCCTGAACAAGGTGGACGCGCTCGGCGACGCGGAGATCGCGGCGAAGGCCGAGGCTCTGCGCCACGCCGCGGGTCGGCCCGTGTTCCTGACCTCGGGCGTGACACGTCGCGGCGTGGATGAGGTGCTGCGCGCCGCGTATGCAGAGATCCGGGCTGCGCGTGCGGAGGCACCGGCGTGAGCGCGCGCCGTCTGGTGGTCAAGATCGGCTCCTCGCTCCTGGTCGATGGCGCAGGCCGCCTGCGCCGGGACTGGCTGGATTCGCTTGCGGCCGACCTCGCGCTGTGCCGGGACAAGGGAGAGGAGGTGATCGTGGTCACCTCCGGCGCGATCGCGCTCGGCCGTGCCGCCCTCGAGCTCAAGCCCGGTGTCCTCAGGCTCGAGGACAAGCAGGCGGCCGCGGCGGTCGGCCAGATCAACCTGGCGCATGCCTACCAGGCCAGCCTGGCCCAGCACGGGCTGCCGACCGCGCAGCTGCTGCTGACGCTGGCGGATACCGAGAGCCG
>CAZNHG010000189.1:0-6429 GCA_964572555.1 uncultured Devosiaceae bacterium
GGTGTGCAGCCTGCTCGACTGCAAGGTCGAGGAGTATGTGCGCGAGTCCATTCCCTTCCTCGTCGCCATTGTCGCCTTGGTGGCCCTATTGCTTTTCGTCCCGGAAATCGTTCTGTTCGTTCCCGATCTCGCCTTCGGCTGACCCGGCGGCGACGGGCTCGGACCAGTTGGAGTGCAGATAGAACATGAGACAGACTTGGCGCTGGTTCGGTCCCAAGGACCTGGCAAGCATTGACGACATGGTGCAGTCCGGCGTCGAGGGCGTCGTTACGGCGCTGCATCACATTCCCAACGGGACCGTTTGGACGCCGGAGGAGATCGCTGCGCGCCAGGAACTGATCCGGAGCAGGACCGACGGCTCGCCCTCGGGCCTGGAGTGGGAGGTCGTCGAGAGCCTGCCGGTCTCCGAGGACATCAAGAAGCAGAAGGGCGCGTGGAAGGCGCATATCGCCGCCTACAAGGAAAGCCTCGAGAACCTCGCCGCCGCGGGGATCGAGACGGTGTGCTACAACTTCATGCCGGTGCTCGACTGGACGCGGACGAACCTCGTCTATCGCGTGCCGCATGGCGGGACCTGCATGCGCTACGATCACACCGATTTCGCGGTGTTCGACGCGTTCATTCTGGAGCGTCCCGGCGCGCGGCACGATTTCGCGCAGGAAACGATCGCCGAGGCCGGCCGCCGGTTCGAGGCGATGAGCAATGAGGCGCGCGAGACGCTGACGCGCAACATCACCGCCGGGCTGCCGGGGGCCAACGAGAACCTGTCGCTGTCGAGCGTGCGCGACCACCTCGCGGAATACGAGGACATGGCCGAGGGCGATCTGCGGGCGCACTATACCGCGTTCCTCGAGGAGGTGGTGCCGGTCGCGGAGAAGCTCGGCCAGCGGCTGTGCTGTCATCCGGACGATCCGCCGTTCCCGCTTCTGGGGCTGCCGCGCATCATGTCGACCGAGGACGACTACGCGACGATGATGCAGGCGGTGGACAGCCCCGCCAACGGCATCACGCTGTGTTCGGGCTCGCTCGGCGCGCGGCCGGACAACGATCTGCCCGGGATGATGCGCCGGCTGGGCGAGCGCGTGCATTTCCTGCATCTGCGCAACGTCAAGCGCGACACGGCCGAAATCGGCGGCTCGTTCTTCGAGGCCGAGCATCTGGGGGGTGACGTCGACATGGTGGCGCTGGTTGCCGAGGTGATCCGCGAGGAGGCACGGCGCAAGGCGGCGGGCCGGGCCGATCATCAGATTCCGATGCGTCCCGACCATGGACAGGACATTCTCGACGATCTCGGGCGGCGTGCCCAGCCGGGTTACCCCACCATCGGCCGGATGCGGGGCCTTGCCGAACTGCGCGGCATTATGCATGCTTTCGGCCACAGCGAACTGGGACTGATCCGATAATGCCGAGTAATGAATTGTTGTCCGCGGACAGGCTGTTGCCGTCGGCGGACCCGGAGCTTTCTATTGCGCGCGACCTGTACGAGGCGGTGAAGGACCTGCCGGTCATCAGCCCGCACGGGCATACAGCGCCGCAATGGTTCGCCCGAAACGAGCCTTTTTCCGATCCGGCCGCCCTGTTTCTGACGCCGGACCATTACGTGTTGCGCATGCTGCGCAGCCAGGGGCTGACTTATGACGCTCTGGGCGTGCCCCGCAAGGATGGCGGGACCGTCGCCGAGGGGCGTGAAGCCTGGCGGCTGTTCGCGGCGAACTATCACCTGTTCGCAGGCACGCCCTCGAAGACCTGGATCGATCATTCGCTGCAATGGGCGTTCGGTATCGAGGAGCCGCTGGGGCCCGATACGGCGGATGCCATTTACGACCGGATCGACGCGCGGTTGAAGGACGGCGACCTGCTGCCGCTCGCGCTCCTCGACAAGGCGAATGTCGAGATGATCGCGACGACCGAATTCGCGCTCGACGAGCTGCCGCATCACAAGGTCCTGGCCGAGAAGGGCATCATCGGGCGGGTGCGCACGACCTATCGCCCGGACGATGTGACGGATCCCGACATGGACGGCTTCATTGCCAACGTCCACACCTTCGGCGAGATCACGGGCGAGGACGTCACGAACTGGGACGGGCTGATCAACGCACACCGCAAGCGGCGCGCGTATTTCCGTTCCATGGGCGCGGTTGCGACCGATCACGGTGTGCCGACGGCCAACACGGTCGATCTGGCGCCGCACGAAAAGCAGACGCTTCTCGACCAGGCGCTCGGCGGGCAGCTCGACGCCTCGGGGGCGGAATTGTTCCGTGCGCAGATGCTGACCGAGATGGCGGGGCTTTCGGCCGAGGACGGCATGGTCATGCAGATCCATGCGGGTTCCGACCGCAATACCGATCCCACGCTGATGCGTGAGCGCGGGGCGAACCTGGGGGCGGATATCCCGGCGCCCACCAACTGGGTGAAGGGCCTGCAGCCGCTTCTGGCGCGCTACGGCAATGCCGAGAAGTTCCGGCTGATCACCTTCACGCTGGACGAGACGACTTATGCGCGCGAGCTGGCGCCGATGGCGGGATACTGGCCCTCGGTGCTGATCGGGCCGCCCTGGTGGTTCCACGACAGCCCGCAGGGCATTCGGCGCTTCTTCGATCAGGTCGTGGAGACGGCCGGGTTCTACAATCTTGCCGGATTCAACGACGATACGCGCGCGCTGCTGTCGATCCCGGCGCGGCACGATGTTTGGCGGCGCGAGGTGTGCCGGTTTCTCGCCGGCTTCGTGGCCGAACACCGGTTGGCGCGCGAGACGGCCCGCGAGGTTGCGGCGCATCTCAGCTATACGGCGGCGAAAGACGCCTACAGGATCTAGGGGGTTGGGGATGGCCGGCGTCCGCGCCGGTCCACAAATCCACGCCTGGGCATTTCGCGCGCATTTCGGCTTGGCCCGCGATGTTTCGTGCTAATTTACGCGCCATGCAAACGCGTGATTCTGTTTCCCGTGTCGAGGACGTTCTGGGGCGCTGGAAGCTCTCGGAGCCGCTTTATGTGGCCGAGACGCCGACGAGCCGCGTCTATCGGGTTAAAACGCGCAAGTACGGCCATGCCGCGCTCAAGCTGTTGCTGCCGAACGCGGGCGACGACGAGCGGCTTGGCGGCGAGATGCTGGAATACTACGCGGGGCAGGGGGCGGCACGCGTTTTCGCGCGGACGCCGGACGCTGTCCTGATCGAATGGCTCGACGGGGAGTCGCTGAGCACGCTGGTGCGTGACGGCAAGGATGCGGTGGCGACCGATATCATCTGCCAGACCGTCCAGCAGTTGCACGCGCCGCGGACCATGCCGCCGCCCATGAATCTCGTGCCGCTGGCCGAGCGCTTTCAGGCGCTGTTCAACGCCAACCGGTCGCTCTGGCCACCCGCGGCACGGGATATGCTACTGCGGGCGCAGATCGTGGCGCGGGACCTGCTGGAATCGGTGCGCGAAGAGGTGCCGCTGCATGGGGACCTGCATCACGACAACATTCTTTTCTCGGCGCGCTCATGGGTGGCGATCGATCCCAAGGGGCTTTTCGGCGATCCCGCCTACGAAGTGGCAAACAGCTTCATGAACCCGCTCGATGCCACCGATCTGTGCGCCGGCGCGGGAAGGGTCGACGCCATGGCGGATACGGTTGCGGGGCGGTTGGGGTTCGACAAGGTGCGGGTGCTGGGCTTCGCGGTGGCGCACACCGCGCTCAGCGCGTGCTGGGACATGGACGCCAAGCGGGCGGCCGGGCACCAGCTCGCCATCCTGCCGCGCCTGATCCGGGCTCACGGGCTGGCGGCTGAGTCGCGGCGGTAGAACGAGGGCGGATTTCCCGTGAGTGCCGTGAAGGTGCGGGTGAAGTGCGCCTGGTCGAAATACCCCAACTCATGGGCCAGCGATGTCAGGCTGATCGGCTCGCCGCGATTGATGGCGTCGACCGCGCCGAGCATGCGGTAGCGGTCGATCACCCATTTGGGCCCGACCCCGACATGGGTATCGAACAGGCGCTGCAGGGTGCGGGCGCTGGTGCCGGTCACCTTCGCGAGCCTGGCGAGGGTGGTGATGTCCGGGTTGTCGGCGATCAGCGCGACACAGGCGCGGGCGTCCCCGGCGCGGCGGTCGAGGACGGGATTTTTCTCCAGCAGAAGCGTCTCGATATCGGATTGCATCGCTTCCGGATCGTCATGGGCGAGATAGGCCGCTTCAAGGCTGGCATGATCGGTCGCGAAGACATCTCCGATGGGGACGCTGGTGTCGGTCAGATCGCTGACCGGGCGGTCGAAGAACGGCTTGAAGCAGCCGGGCTTGAACTTGATCCCGAAGATGCGGCCCGCACCCTCGAGCCGGTAGACCCACTTGCCCGTCTGAACGCCGAAGATGCCGGTGATGTCGCCGGGTACGACCACCATGTTGACGCTGGGGTGGGGCAGGTTCTCCTGGGAATAGGCGGGCTTGCCGGTCAGGTCCCACAGGACGATCCAGTAGTTCTCGATAAACGGACGGAGCACGTCCGACGGTGCGATCCGGATGAGGTCGAAATGTTCCATCGAGACGCGCTTGCTGAGCAACCCGCTCGACGGCGCGATGTCTGGTCCCGTGCGCTCCATGGAACTTATCTAGAAGTGCTGTCGTGATTTTACAATTCATGACTCGCCGGCATGGCTAGGGTTTGCCCCCATTCACGAACGGAGGTGCAGCCATGCCAAAGGCAAGTGGCCAGTACAGCATGGAGAAGTGGGATGAGACCGTGGTGCGCGACCAAGCCCCGCCGCAAAAGTGTGCGCAGGTCGTGGCGCACGGTCCGATGTCCGGCGAGATCAATGGTGACGCACAGACCTTCTACCTGCTCGCCTATATCACCGCGCAGACGGGGAAATTTTGCGGCTACACCTGTTTCGAGGGGCGGATCGGCGACTTGAAAGGTTCCCTCGTTCTCGCCGACGAGGGGCATTTCGACGAGACGTCGGCGACGACCAACTGGACCGTTGTCGAGGGGTCGGGCACCGGCGACTTCGAAGGGATCAGCGGCACGGGCGGGTTCGTGGCGACGCACGGGCTGACGGTGGAGTTCACGCTGGACTACGAGCTGGCGGGGTAACGCCACAAATTAAGACGATTTAAGCATCATTCGGGTTCCATCCCACGACGAGTGGAATACGAAGGATGCCTATGGGCTCGATACGAATGACGCGCCGGGGATTTGTCG
This sequence comes from uncultured Devosiaceae bacterium, assembly GCA_964572555.1. Taxonomy (GTDB): domain Bacteria; phylum Pseudomonadota; class Alphaproteobacteria; order Rhizobiales; family Devosiaceae; genus CAZNHG01. The sequence continues at coordinate 5,177 of CAZNHG010000189.1, forward strand.
TCCTGTCGGCATCCGCGTTTGCAAGTGCATGTTCTCCCTACCAGTTCGCCACCAGGACGCGGCCCGGCGAGTTGACAATTGCCGAGATGACGGCGCGCATCAATGCGGTGCGCGGGGCGAACGGGCGCGATCCGGTGAGGTATAACGCCCAACTCGCGGCGGCGGCGCGCTCGCAGGCGCAGTTGATGGCGCGGCGGGACCAGCTCAGCCACGATCTGGGCGTGACACTGCGCGAGCGCGTGACCGAGGCGGGGTATGATGGAGCGGTCGGCGAGAACCTTGCCGGGGGGCACCGCACACTCGAGCAGGCCATCGAGGGCTGGCTGGAGAGTCGTGCACATCGCAACACGCTTTTGTCCGACAAGTTCATCGAGTTCGGGCTCGCCACCACCAACGTGCCCGACGGCACGAGCAGCCGTTACGGACGCTATTGGGCGCTGATCATGGGCGGGCCGTTCGAGGCCTGGTACTAGCTCTCTGAAAGGGTTCGCCGCACGGCGTCGCGCCAGCCCGTCAGTTTGGCCTCGCGGGTCTTCTCGTCCATCTCGGGGGTGAACTGTTTTTCGAGTGACCAACTTTTGGCAAAGCCTTCCATGTCGGGCCATGCGCCGACCGCCGATCCCGCCAGCCAGGCGGCGCCGAGGGCCGTGGTTTCGAGGATGGCGGGGCGGTCAACGGGGGCGTCGAGGATGTCGCTGAGGAACTGCATGGTCCAGTCCGAGGCGACCATGCCGCCGTCGACGCGCAGGACGGTTTCGTCGGATGCCTTCTTCCAGTCGCGGCGCATGGCGTCGAGAAGGTCGCGGGTCTGGAAGCACACGGATTCGAGCGCGGCGCGCGCCAGCTCCTTCGGGCCGGTGTTGCGCGTCATCCCGAACAGGGCGCCACGGGCGTCCGAATCCCAGTGCGGGGCGCCGAGGCCGACGAAGGCGGGGACGAGATAGACGTGCTGGGTGGGGTCGGCCTCCCGGGCCAGCGGGCCGCTATCTTCGGCGGCATCGATCACGCCCAGCCCGTCGCGGAGCCATTGTACGGCGGCGCCGGCGACGAAGATCGAGCCTTCGAGGGCATAGGTCGTCTCGCCGTTGAGCCGGTAGGCGATGGTCGTCAGAAGCCGGTTTTCGGACGGCACGAGTTCGGCGCCGGTGTTCAACACGGCGAAACAGCCGGTGCCATAGGTCGATTTCAGCATGCCCGGCTCGAAGCAGGCCTGGCCGATGGTCGCGGCATGCTGGTCGCCGGCGACGCCGCGG
>CAZNHG010000190.1:0-6427 GCA_964572555.1 uncultured Devosiaceae bacterium
TCTCGCTGCCCGCCACCCGGGCAATGGTCAGGGACCAGGACATGCACAGCCTCCAGTTCGGGATCGAAGTTTCACCGGTCTAAGATGTATCCGGCATTGACGCCGGACAAGTCCCGTTTGGCGCGCGCTCAGCCGTCACACCATTGCTAGGAAAAAACACCTGCAAACCTAGAACCGTTCTAAATTATTGAAAAATATATTGATTTTTGGCCCACACGCCTCTACGCGAGGCACATACCTTTGATGACGGGGCCTTGACCCCCGCCGATTGGAGCCAAAATCATGACACATGCCCTGCGCGCGGCCGCTGCCGCCATCACCCATTTTGCGTCCCTCACCGGCGCCGCCCTTTCCCAGGACACCATCACCGTCACCCACGCCCAGGGCGAGACCGAGGTGCCGGTGAGCCCCGACACCGTGGTCAGCTTCGACCTCGCCGCCCTCGACACGCTCGATGCCCTCGGCGTCGAGGCCGACGGCGTGCCCGAGGCGACCTATCCCGATTATCTGTCGGACTATGCCGATGCCGAAAAGGTGGGCTCGCTGTTCGAGCCGGACTTCGAGGCGGTCAACGCCATGCAGCCGGACTTGATCGTCGTCGCCGGGCGCTCCGCGGCCCAGCTCGAGGCGCTGTCCGAGATCGCCCCGACGATCGATCTGTCGAACGACTGGCAGAACTTCGTTCCCGCCATCAAGCAGAACACCGGGATCCTGGGGCGCATCTTCGACAGGCAGGACGCCGCCGATGAGCTGATCGCCGGCGTCGATGACGCCATCGCCAAGGTCGGGCCGAAGGCCGAGGCCGCCGGCGCAGCGCTGATCGTGATGACCAGCGGCGGCAAGATCACCGCCTACGGCCCCGGCTCGCGCTTCGGCTGGATCCACGGCACGCTCGGCGTCGTCCCGGCCATCGAGGACGTCGAGGCCGCCACCCATGGCGAGGCCGTCTCCTTCGAGTTCTTGCTTGAGACGAACCCCGACTGGCTCTACGTCATCGACCGCGACGCCGGGGTAACCGGGGAGAACACCGCCAAGGCCACGCTCGACAACGAGCTGGTGGCCCGGACCACCGCCTGGAGCGAGGACCAGGTGGTCTACATCCACCCGGTCCGCGCCTATGTCGTCAATGGCGGCATCCAGGCGCTCGCCGACCAGATCGAGCAGATCGGCACGGCCCTTGAGGGCTAGGCCGGCCAGCCGCCTCGTCCACGTGGCGGCGCGCCGGCCGCGCCGCCGCCCACCGGTTCCCCGCACATGAAGCTGGCTCTCGCCTGCACGATCACGCTTTGTCTTGCCATCGTCAGCCTCTTCATCGGGGTGAGCGATGTCACGCCCGCAACGCTTTTTTCCGCCCATCCCGACGACCGCGCGGTCCAGGTTCTTCTCATCAGCCGCATCCCGCGTACCCTCGCCATCGTCCTGGCGGGCACGGCCATGGCGGTTGCGGGCATGATCATGCAGATGCTGGCGCGCAACCGCTTCGTCGAGCCCTCGACCGCCGGAACGGTGGAATCGGCGACCCTCGGAATTCTCGTCGTTACCCTCGCCGCCCCGACCGCCCCGATCATCGTCAAGATGATCGTCGCCGCGGTCTTCGCCCTTGCCGGCACGGCGCTGTTCATCCGTATCCTGCGGGAAATCCCCCTGCGCTCCACCCTCATGGTCCCGCTCGTCGGCATCATGCTGGGCGGGGTAATCGGCTCGGTCACCACCTTCTTCGCCTACCGGTTCGAGCTGCTGCAGTCGCTCTCCGCCTGGACCATGGGCGATTTCTCCGGCGTGTTGCGGGGGCGCTACGAGTTGCTGTGGCTCTCGGCCCTTCTCACCGCCGCCGCCTACGCCGCCGCCGACCGCTTCACCGTCGCCGGCATGGGCGAGGACTTCACCACCAATCTGGGGCTGAACTACCGCCGGGTGATCACCGTCGGCCTGTCGATCGTCGCCATGGTCACCGCCATCGTCGTCGTCACCGTCGGCGCGATCCCGTTCCTCGGCCTGATCGTGCCCAACGTGGTACGCATGGCCATGGGCGACAATGTGCGCCGCACCATTCCCTGGATCGCGGTGACCGGCGCCGCCTTCGTTCTGGTATGCGACATCGCGGGCCGGCTCGTGCGCTACCCCTACGAAATCCCCATCGGCACCGTGTTCGGCGTCGTCGGCAGCGGGCTCTTCCTCTATCTGCTGCTCAGGAGGCAGGCGCGCCTTGGCTGACCGGGTTCTCGACACGCCCCGGCAGGCCCGCATCGCCCTTGCCGTTCTCGCCGCCCTCGCGGTCGCTGCGATCGTGGTGTTCATGACCATCGACGTGAAGGGAAGCTGGTCCTTCGTCATCCCCTTCCGCGGCACCAAGGTCTGGGCCCTGGTGCTGGTCGGCTACGCCATCGCGGTCTCGACGGTGCTGTTCCAGACCGTCACCCATAACCGCATCCTCACCCCCTCGATCATGGGGTTCGACGCGCTTTACATGCTCATCCAGACCCTGATGGTCTTCCTGCTCGGCGGCTTCGCCTACGCCACCTTCGATCCGCAGATCCGCTTCGTCCTCGAGGTCGTGGCGATGGTCGTCTTCGCCACCGCGCTGTTCCGCTGGCTGTTCTCGGGCCGGGCGCGCAGCCTGCACCTGCTCGTTCTCGTGGGCATTGTCTTCGGTATCTTCTTTCGCAGCCTGACCACGTTCATGCAGCGGGTGATCAACCCCAACGATTTCGCCGTGCTGCAGGATGCCATGTTCGCCTCGTTCAACACCGTCGACGAAACCCTTCTCGGCGCCGCGACCCTGGCCGTTCTCGCCGCCTCCCTGGTCGGCTGGCGCATCGCCCATACCTTCGACGTGCTGGGGCTGGGCCGCGAGACCGCGATCAACCTGGGCATCGACCACAGGCGCACCGTGACGCTCATCCTCATGCTCGTGGCCGTGCTGGTCTCCGTCTCCACCGCCCTCGTCGGCCCGGTCACCTTCTTCGGCCTGCTCGTCGCCAACCTCGCCTATCTTGTCACCGGCACCGGCCGGCACGCCTATGTCCTGCCCGCCGCCGCGCTGATCGCCATCGTCTGCCTGATCGGCGGCCAGGTCATTCTCGAGCAGGTCTTCGGTTTCAATTCCGCCCTCGCCATCATCATCGAATTCATGGGCGGGATCACCTTCATCATCCTGCTGCTGCGCGGAGCCCGCAAATGATCAGCACAAGCAACGTCTCGAAAAGCTACGGTCGGGACCTCGTCGTCGACGGCGTCTCGCTCGACCTGCCCGAGGGGGGCATCACCGCCATCATCGGCCCGAACGGGGCGGGCAAGTCGACGCTTTTGTCGATGATCTCCCGCCTGCTGCCCATGGACGCGGGCACGGTCACCGTCGCCGGGCTCGACGTGACCGCCACCCCCTCCGACGTCCTCGCCCGGCGCATGGCGATCCTGCGCCAGGACAATCACATCGCCGCCCGGCTGACCGTGCACGACCTCGTCACCTTCGGCCGCTACCCCTACGCGAAGGGCCGCTATACCGAAAACGACCGCCGCCATGTCGAGGAGGCGATCCGCTATCTCGGCCTCGAGGACCTCAGCCACCGCTTTCTCGACGAACTCTCCGGCGGCCAGCGCCAGCGCGCCCATGTCGCCATGGTGCTGTGCCAGGACACCGACTACGTGCTGCTTGACGAACCGCTCAACAATCTCGACATGAAGCATGCCGTGGGCATGATGAAGTTCCTGCACCGCGCCGCCACGGAGCTGGGCAAGTCCGTGGTCGTCGTTCTGCACGACATCAACTTCGCCTCCTGCTACGCTGGCCACATCGTCGTCATGCGCGAGGGCCGCATCGCCTATCGGGGCTCACCCGTCGAGGTGATCACCCCCGGCATCATGCGCGAGGTCTACGAGATCGACGTCGCGGTCCACACCATCGCCGGCCAGCTCATCAGCGTCTACTACACCTGAGCTGCCACCCGAACCGAAGGAACGATCCATGACCACCATCACCGCCAGCGCCGCAACGCCCGACGCCAGCAGGTACCTCCAGCAGCTGTGCAAGCATTTCGCCCACAAGGTCCCCGCCACCTGGGACGCGCAAAGCGGCCAGATCACCTTCGAGCCGGGCCTGTGCGGCATGACGGCCACCGGCGATACCCTGACCGTCAACTGCACCGCCGACGGCACGGAAAACCTCGAGCGCCTCATGGCCGTGATCGAACTCCACCTCGTCCGCTTCGCCTGGCGCGAGGACCTCGACCTCACCTGGACCGACGCCGAAACCGGTGAGACGCTCGCCAAGCCGGAGAATCTGCAGGCCAAACTGGCCGAGGAACGCAGCAAGCTCGCCGACAAGCGCAAGACGGGCTGACCGGCCCTGTCAGCCTACCTCTTCAGCGACCGCGGCTTGTCCGCCGCCTGCCAGAGCCCCAGACCGAACCCGTCCGGGTCCAGAAAATCGGCGCTCCAGCCGCCGGGGGCCTCTTCGACCGGCGTGACGATGGTGACGCTTTTCTCCGCCAGTGCGGCAACGATATCGTCGATTCCACCCTCGGCGATGTCGAACACCAGCGCGGGCGTGTCCCCGCGCTTGCCTTCCATCTCGAAAAAGATCACCTCAAGTCCCTTGTCCAGGGTCCCGGAAAGCCAGAAGGGTTCGGCACCCTCCTGCCGGACCAGATCGAGGCCCAGAACTTCGGTATAAAAGGTCTCGGTCCGTTCGATGTCCGCGACATAGAACACGATCGAGGCGCGGTGGGGTTTGGGCAGCATGACTTGCCTCCTTGGCGTTTATGAACACCCTGTAGTTGCCGCGCCTACGGGTTTTGTGAGCCGCGGATGACGAAAAGATGCCCGTCCGGATCGTGGGTCGCGAACGCCCCCTTTTCCCGGCGCAAGTGCGGGGCCAGGCCCTGCCGGATTCGGCCATAGGCCAGCTCGGGCCCCAGCCCGGGCAGCCCTTCGGGAAGAACCGCGCCATGTTCCCTGAACGCCTTTTTCAGCGCAACGATACGCTGGCGCAGCGCCGTGTCGGAGAGCGCCAGGAGATAGCCGATTTCGCGCCGCGTATGACCCGAAAGCGCCAGGGCGGCAACGATGCGCAGCGAGCGGGGCAGATCGGCGACGAACCCCGCCGGGGCATCGGCGTTAAGGGGCGTGGAATCGCCCTGCCGCCCCGCCTGCCACTGCGCCTCACGCCGCCCGCGCCGGACCGCGCTGCGCGCATCGAACGCCGCGCGCCGGCGGATCGCCCCTGCCATCCAGCGGCGGTTGGCTGGTTGCGTGATGTCCCCGCGCCCGGCACCGATCGCCGCAACCATGACGTCCTGGACGATATCCTGGGCCTCGTCGGCGCGCCGGGCATAGCGCCGCGCAATGCCCAGAAGCGCAAGATAATGACGCGAGTGATTCATGGGTAACGACACGGCAATTTCCCTTGCGCCATTCTTACGGTCCGGCCGCCTCCCTGTCCATCTGCCGGCATCGTCCCGGAAGCTGCCCCTGAACGCGGCGCGGACCCGATCCGCACGGCAGCCGGGGTGCAATCGCGCCGGGACCACGCTACATTGGCGCGAGGAGCCGCCCCCAACCGCTCAGGACGCCGCCATGATCAACGCCCTCTCCCCCGGCAACGTCGCCGTCATCACCGGCGCCGCCAGCGGCATCGGCCGCGCCACCGCCATCGCGCTGGCCGGGCGCGGCATGCAGGTGGTGATGATCGACACCAACGCCGAAAAGCTGCCCGCCGCCGAAACCGCCGTTCTCGCCGCAACGAGCGGCGACAACACCGCCGAGATCGTGAGCTACCAGGCCGACGTGTCCGACCGCGTGGCCATGCAGTCGGTGGCCGACCGTGTGATACGCGACATCGGCGTGCCGGCCTTCCTGATGAACAACGCCGCCATCCACGTGCATGGCGGGCCGGGCGGCATTCTCGATCCGCTCGACAACTGGCGGCGCATCTTCGACATCAACCTGTTCGGCATCCTCAACGGCATTGCCATTTTCCTGCCCGCCATGCTCGAGGCCGGCCACGAGGCGATGATCGTCAATACCGGCTCCAAGCAAGGCCTCACCCACCCGCCGGGCAACCCCGCCTACAACACGGTCAAGGCGGCGGTGAACGGCTACACCCAGAACCTTGCCCGCGACCTGCGCGAACGCGAAGGCGCGAGGATTTCGGCCCACCTGCTCGTTCCCGGCTGGACGACCACGGGCGACAACGACCACAAACAGGGCGCCTGGAAGCCCGGTCAGGTCGTCGACTACATGCTCGAAAGGCTCGAGACGGGCGATTTCTACATCATCTGTCCCGACGACGAGACCAGCGAGGAAACCGACAGGAAACGCATCCTGTGGCAGACCCTCGACATTATCGAGAACCGCCCCGCCCTGTCGCGCTGGCATCCCGACCACAAGGACGCCTTCGCCGCCTTCATGGAAAAACCGCTCGGCTAGC
>CAZNHG010000191.1:0-6402 GCA_964572555.1 uncultured Devosiaceae bacterium
GGGCCATGTCGCCTATCCCGACAGGGCGGTCAATCCGGTGCCTGTCCTTGCCCGCATCGCTGCCGCGCTGACGAACGACCCGCTCGATGCCGGCAACGCCGCTTTCCAGCCGTCCAATCTCGAGATCACCTCGATCGACGTGGGCAACGCCGCCACCAATGTCATCCCGGCATCGGGGCGGATGCGCTTCAATATCCGCTTCAACGACCTGTGGGACGGCATGAAGCTCGAGGATTGGGTCAAGGCCCGGATCGCGGCCGTCGATCCCGCCGGCTGCCAGGTCCATTTCGAGCGTACGGGTCCGGTCAGCCGCAGCTTCGTGTGTCCGCCCGGCGACGGTGTGGTCCTTCTCGACGAGGTCGTCGCCGAGCTGACCGGCGAAAAGCCCGAGCACTCGACAGGCGGCGGCACGTCGGACGCGCGCTACATTGCGCTTTACTGCCCGGTCGTCGAATGCGGGCTGGTGGGCGCACACATGCACGCGGTCGACGAGCGTGTCCCGGCCGACCAGGTTACGGCCCTGACCGGCATCTATGCCCGATTCATCGCGCGATTCCTGGCCGCCTAGCTGTGAGCTTTCAGAACAAATGGTGTCCACTTGTTCGGTTCAAAAAGGCGGCCACTCAAAAACCTGGAGCTTGAGTTCCGATTCAATCAGAACGGAAAATGCTCCACAGCGCCGGGCGAAAAAGTGGAATCCGGTTTTTCGCGTAACCGGTGCGACCGCTAAGAGTTCAGATCGTCGGGCGATTTAGATTAGGCGCCCGACGATCTAGGCCTTGCCATGGCCGTAAGGGCTTGATTTATGGCCCGTGAATGCCCACACACAATTGCACTCGAACTGCGCCGTCGGCTAACCCATGACACTGTTTGAAGAAATGATTTCCGCGGGGCGGGGCCTCGTCGCCCTCCTGACGGGCCGCCGCGATGCCGGCAGCTACTTCGACCTGACCCTGCGGGGGCTGGCCGGCAGTTTCGCCGTGTTCCTGTTCGCCACCACGCTCAACGCCTATTTGCCCGCGCTCATGGGTATGATGCCGGAGGGAACGGGCGCCGCCCAGACCCTCATCGTGGCGGGCGTGCTCTATGCGGTGCAGATCGGCTGCGGCGTGCTGGTGCTCAGGCAGATCGGACGCCTCGACGGCCTGGTGCCCTATCTCGTCGCCGACAACTGGGCGACGTTCTTCGTCACCGCCGTCACCATCGTTCTCAGCCTTGTCGGCTTCAGCCCCGAACTGGCGCTGATCCTTGTCGGCGTGGTCGTTCTGATCCTGGAGATCAACATCGCCCGGCTGATCGTCACGCTCACCCCGCTGCAGATCGCCATGTTCCTCATCGCGCAGATGGTCGGCGTGGTCGTCGGCCTGCTGGTGATGGGCATGATGATGCCGGTGCCCGAGGGCGCCGCTGCGCTCTGAGCGAGGGCGTCCGGCTTCAGTCGTCGTTCGTCGCGGTCAGGTCCTCCGGCCGGATGCCGCCGCCCGTCGCCTTGCCGCGCATGCGCACGCCCGCACCGCCATGATGGGTTTCACCCGCGCGCTCGAACAGGACGCCGTCCGCCTCGAGCGCGGCCTGCAGCGCTCCCAGCGTGGTGTCGTCGGGGGTGACCTGCTCGTCCTCGAACTCGGTCACGATCGGCACGGGCACGCGGGCGGTTTCGGCCAGCCGCTCGCGCGGCATGTTCAAAAGCGCCCGTGCGGCACGGCACTGGGCTGGGGTTATCATTGTTGGCCTCACTCGGTAACGGTTCGCCATATATGCCCGCTATCAAGGTGACACCAACGCGGGCGCCGGGCAACAGCCAAACGTACGCCGCCATGCCGGGCCCGGCGGCGCGAATCGTGTCGACAAAGTGCAAAGAGATGGCGGTGGCGCCCGGCGGAGCGGGGCCGGTCAGGCGTCCGGGTGCTTGAAGACCAGCGTGGCGTTGGTGCCGCCGAACCCGAACGAATTGGACAGCACGGCGCCCAGCGGAACATCGTCCTGCCGCTCGCGCACGATGGGCATGTCCGCGAACTCGGGGTCGAGTTCGAAGATATTGGCGCTTTCGCAGATGAAGCTGTTGCGCATCATCAGGATCGAATAGATCGATTCCTGAACGCCCGTCGCGCCGAGGGAATGGCCCGTCAGCGACTTGGTGGCCGAAAGCGGCGGGCACTTGTCCTCGTTGCCGAACACGGCCCGCAACGCGTCGATTTCCTTCTTGTCGCCGACCGGCGTCGAGGTGGCGTGCGGGTTGATGTAGGCGATGGGCATGTCCACGCCCTCCAGCGCCATGCGCATGCACCGCTCGGCGCCCTCGCCCGAGGGTGCCACCATGTCGTGGCCGTCCGAAGTCGCGGCATAGCCGATTACCTCGGCGAGAATGGTCGCGCCGCGCGCCTTGGCGTGCTCGTATTCCTCGAGCACCAGAACGCCCGCGCCCCCAGCGATGACGAAGCCGTCGCGGTCCTTGTCGTAGGCGCGCGAGGCGACGTCGGGGGTCTCGTTGTAACCGGTGGTCATGGCGCCCATGGCGTCGAACAGGTTCGACATCGACCAGTGCAGGTCCTCGTGCCCGCCCGCGAACACGATGTCCTGCTTGCCCAGCTGGATCTGCTCGTAGGCGTTGCCGATGCAGTGCTTGGACGTGGCGCAGGCCGAGGAGATCGAGTAGTTCACCCCGTGAATCTCGAAGGCGGTGGCCAGCGTCGCCGAGGCGGTCGAACTCATGGCCTTGGGCACCGCCGTCGGCCCGATGCGGCGCGGGCCCTTCTCGCGCGTGATGTCGGCGGCCTCGACCACCGCCAGCGTCGAGGGGCCGCCCGACCCCATGACGATGCCTGTGCGCGGATTGGCGCGATAGTCGCTCTCCTCGATCCCCGCCTGGGCGATCGCCTCCTGCATGGCGATGTAGTTCCAGGCCGCGCCCTTGCCCATGAAGCGCGTCGTGCGCCGGTCGAGCACCGAGAACGGGTCGAGCGTGGGCGCGCCGTGCACCTGGCAGCGGAAGTTGAGATCGGCATAGTCCTGGGCAAAGCCGATGCCGGGCCGCGCCTCCCGCAGGCTGGTCAGGACCTCGTCCGCGTTGTTGCCGATCGAGGAGACGATCCCCAGACCGGTGACCACGACTCGTTTCATTTCAGCCTCGTTGTCCTTGGCTCGCCTTCGGGGACGGACCTAGACGTCGGCGAACAGGCCGACGCGCAGATCCTTGGCCTCGTAGATGGTTTCGCCGTCGGCCTTGACGAACCCGTCCGCCAGGCCGAGCACCAGCCGCGACTTCATCACGCGCTTGATATCGATACCGTACTCGACGTTCTTGACGTCATTTGTCACCTGACCGGTAAACTTGATCTCGCCACCCAGTGCGCGCCCGCGTCCGGGCCCGCCCGACCAGCCGAGAAAGAAGCCGGTCATCTGCCACAGCGCATCGAGGCCGAGGCACCCGGGCATGACCGGATCGTCGATGAAGTGACACTGGAAAAACCAGAGGTCCGGCGTCACGTCAAGTTCCGCGCGCACCTGGCCCTTGCCGAACTGCCCGCCCGTCTCGTCGATCCGCGTGATCCGGTCGAACATGAGCATCGGCGGCGCCGGCAATTGCGCGTTTCCCTTGCCGAAAAGCTCCCCGCGTCCGCAGGCGAGAAGCTCCTCGTAATCGTATGCATTGGCGCGTTCTGCCATGCCCTCGCCTTCTCAATGCGTTGGTCGGGTTTGTGTAGAGGGCGCCGGGGGGAGGGTCAATATAACTTTTGCCCGCAGGCCCGGGGAATGTGGAACATTTCACCCCGCCCGGCCGCGCTTGTACGGGCGCCGCGTAACCATTATAGTCTGCCGACCAGTTCAACTTTGAGACGTAACCGCACTATATGGCCTCCAGAACGCCTCTCCAGCGCCAGCATCCCTCGCGCCGTCCCTGCCTGACCGCCGTGTTGCGCATGGCCGGCCTGCGCCCGACCCGCCAGCGCATTGCCCTTGCGGAACTGTTGTTCGCCGGCGACCATCGCCACGTCAGCGCCGAGGCATTGCACGGGGAGGCGAGCGAAGCCGGCGTCAACGTCTCGCTCGCGACCATCTACAACACGCTGCACCAGTTCCGCCAGGCCGGGCTGCTGCGCGAAGTCACCGCGGACGCCTCGCGCTCCTATTTCGACACCGACACCTCCGACCACCATCACTTTTTCGTCGAGGACGAACAGCGCGTGATCGACATTCCCGCTGAATCCATCTCGATCAGCGGGCTGCCCGAGGCGCCCAAGGGCATGGAAATCACCCATGTCGATGTAGTGGTGCGGGTCAAGAAGATTTAAAGCGCCGCCCCGCCGGCTCCGGCCGCTGGAGCGCCGGGCGAAGAAGTGGAATCCGGTTTTTCGCTTAACCGGCGCGACCACTCAGAATCTGGATCACCGGGCGATTTGGACTAATCGCCCGGTGATCTAGTCGAATGTCTCGTTCGGATAGACACCCCACAGCGTGTCCTGCGGCACGTTCCCGCGAAAGCTCTTGCCGCCCGAGCGGGCGCTGACGGCGCACCAGCTGCTGTCGCATTCGCTGATGTTCACGTGAAACCCCGGCGTCAGCCAGGCGACCACGCCGGCGCTGTCCTCAGGCGCGCTGCGCAGGGCCGTCCGGCCCGATTCGGCCCAGGGCGTGATCAGCCCCGTGCGGTTGCCCGACAGAAGGCTTTGATGAATCCATCCCTCGTCGCCCTGCACGTCGCGCACCTGCCGCCAGGTGTCGAACTCCGCGATGATCTCGAGCGGCTGCCCGCGGCGCACATACACCCACACGACGTCGTAACGCGTGCCCGGCCCCACACGCACATTGATTGGCTCGGTGGCGGTCGAGGCGAAGCGCGGCAGCGGCAGGCCCGAGGGATTGCCCTCCGACTGCGCCAGCGCGGGCCCGCCCGCCATCCCGGCCGTCGCCAGCAGAACGGCGGCGAGCCGCTGCACGAATCGGGGAACGCCGGATGCTTGAACGAGGGTCATGACTTGGCAACGCACTGAGAGTTTCCTAGAGCGTCTTCGGTGTGATTGAATCATGCAGCGCTCGACATGGTCGGGTGGGGCCGCTTCCGGCGCGTGGGGCTCACGGGCGCGAATCGCGCCGATGCGGGGCCCGCGGCCGGAAAACGTACCGGACAATGGAACATAGACCTTAACGGTCGTTGAAAGGGTGCCAATGGGCAGGATAGGGTTCTCCCTCGCGCCGCGGACGCTGCGCCGCGCCGTCTCAACAGGGCTTTGCCGATGAGTGCCGACCCGCCGAAAGTCCTGGTGACCCGCCGCCTGCCGGATGCGGTGGAGGAGCGCATGCAGGCGCTGTTCTCGGTCACCCGCAACCCTGCCGACACGCGCTTCGCCCCTGCCGCGCTCATCGCCGCGGCAAAAGGGCACGACGTGCTCGTGCCCACCATCAACGATACCCTCGACGCGGAGGTCATCGCCGCGCTGCCCGACAGCATCCGCCTCATCGCCCAGTTCGGCAACGGCGTCGACAACATCGACATGGAAGCCACGCGCAAGCGCGGGATCGTGGTCACCAACACCCCCAGCGTCCTCACCGAGGATACCGCCGACATGACCATGGCGCTGATCCTCTCGGGCCCCCGCCGGCTCGTCGAGGGCGCCCAGGTGCTGCCGCGCGAAGGCTCGTGGGAAGGCTGGGCGCCGACCTGGATTCTCGGGCGCCGGCTCGGCGGCAAGGCGCTGGGGATCGTCGGCATGGGCCGCATCGGCATGGCCGTCGCGCGCCGCGCCCGCGCCTTCGGGCTGGCGATTCACTACTACACCCGCACCCGCCGCCCCGCCCAGGTCGAGGAGCAGCTCGCGGCTACCTACTGGCCCAGCCTTGAGGACATGCTGGGGGCGGTGGATATCGTCTCGCTGCACACCCCGCATACTCACGAATCCTACAACCTTCTCAACGACGAGCGCCTGCGCTGCATGAAGCGCGACGCCTATCTGGTGAACATCTCGCGCCCCGAACTGATCGACGAGGCTGCCCTGGTCGATCTCGTGGAAAGCGGGCACCTGGGCGGCGCGGCGCTCGACGTCTTCGCCAGCCGCGACGGCATCAACCCGCGTCTGCTCGCCCTCGCCAAGCAGAACCGCATCGTTCTCACCCCCCACATGGCCTCGGCGACGCTGGAGGGCCGCATCGAGATGGGCGAGACGGTGATCGTGAACATCCGCGTGTTCTGGGACGGCGATAATCCGCCCCACCGTGTCCTGCCCGAGATGAGCCGGAATTAGAGCGCCGGGCGAAAAAGTGGAATCCGGTTTTTCGCTTAACCGGCGCGACCGCCAAGAACCTGGATCGTCGGGCGATATGGACTAATCGCCCGGCGATCTGAGGCGCGAATGGCGCCCTACAGCGAAACCGCACCCTCGCGCAGCAGCTCGTTGATCGAGGTCT
>CAZNHG010000192.1:0-5136 GCA_964572555.1 uncultured Devosiaceae bacterium
TGCCGACATTGCCGATATGGGGAAAGGTGAAGGTGACGATCTGCCCGGCATAGGACGGGTCGGTCAGGATTTCCTGATATCCCGACATTGCCGTGTTGAAGCAGACCTCGCCGGCCGCGTGCCCGACCGCCCCCAGGCCATGGCCTTCGAGTCGCGTCCCGTCCTCCAGAATGAGAAGGGCGGTCGCGGGCGATTGCTGCCATCCGGTCACGGGGCGTCTCCGGCTTTCGTATGAGGGATCGATCGGCGCGGACAATAGGCCAAAGCCCCGGGGCGGTCAACACGGGTTAACGATCGATAAAATTGTTATAAATCAATGTTTTATCGCGAGAAACATAATTCTTGGCATCCATGCCCGGCTTGGGTATATGCTCGGCCCTTCCAACCAATCGAGTGGGTGCGCTCATGCGCGAGGAAATCAATGCCGGATTGAGCGAGGCGGTCAAGGCGCGGGATTCGCGCCGTATCGCGACGCTCAGGCTCATCAACGCCGCCATCAAGGATCGGGACATCGCGGCCCGTGGTGAAGGGCGCGAGAAGCCCTCGGACGAGGATATTCTCGCCTTGCTGCAGAAGATGGTGAAGCAGCGCGAGGAGTCCGCGCAGGTCTATCGCGACGCGGGGCGGGTCGATCTCGCCGAGCAGGAAGAGGCGGAGATCGTCATCATCAAGGAGTATCTTCCCAAGCCGCTGAGCGACGAGGAGATCGGCAAGCAGATCGATGTCGCGATTTCCGAGACCGGTGCCCAGGGCCTGAGGGACATGGGCAAGGTCGTGGGGTTCCTCAAGTCGAGGTACCCCGGCCAGATCGATTTCGGCAAGGCGTCGCGCGTGGTCAAGGACAAGCTGGCGGGTTAGCCCGCGTCCTCTCGATCCACGCGATCAATCATTTTCCGGAAAGACGGCCTCCCGCCGGGCGGGCCCGGCGGGAGGCGGCTAGCGTTCAAGGGGTTCCTTCGACCAAGGGGGAACGGCAAGGCGGTCGCGATTGCTTCGCCGTCGGTTGGAGGTGTCGACCGGCGAACCGGGCTGCCCTCCGTTGGTCCTGGCCGCTTTCCTTGCCAGCCTCTTCGCCGCCGCCGCCGGCAGTATAGGCAAGGGGTGAACGCTAGCCGCGCCCCGACATGGGCATGCCTATCCTGACGCGCCGGGCAAGGCGGATGATACGTCATTAAAGATATTAATATTTTGAGCCAAGTGGCCCTGCGAAAAGCGTATTTTGATGCGCTAATATGTGTTGCGGGAAAGCGAGAAGCCCACGCCGCGCACGGTTTCGATCACCAGGGGCGACTGCACGAGCCGCAGCTTGCGCCTGATGTTGGAGATGTAGACGTCGACCGACCGATCGTCCGGGGCGATGCGCTGGCGCTTGACCTCCCACATGATCGTCTCCCGGCTGAGCGGTTCGGGCATGTGCTCCTCCAGCGTCTTGAGGATTCGCCGCTCCATTGCCGTTAGAACCTCGCCGAGCTGGTCGGCCGCCGCGAAGGCATGGTCGTCCTGCGGTGCTTCGCTGCCCTTGCGCAGGACCAGTTCGAGCCGATCGAAAAGCTGGCGCGAGTCCACCGGCATCTGGAGAAAGTCGTCGGCGCCGGCCTGCAGGGCCCTGACCTGCAACTCGTCGTTGCGTTCGCTGGCGGCGATGATGATCGGCGACGCGTAGCCGGCTTCACGCAGCCTGGATACCAGGCCGGTGACATCTTCTTCCCTGGGGCAGATTTCCATGATGATCGCTGCCGGCTGCAGCTGTGTGCAGTAGGTCTCGATCGCCTTTGTGTCCTTCATGACGTCCGCAAGGTAGCCGTGTTGCAGAAGCCATCGTTGCAGGTCGTCGCTAATATCGCTACCCGCGTCCAGAATCCCGACGCGCTGGATATTCCGTTGCATATCCAAGCCTCAATGGTTTTCATTCGCGCTGTTGTGAGTAGCGATGCATCCTGTCGCCACTTGCCCCCGTGGAACACCATGCCCCGTTCCTACTGATGTGCGGTGAATGCGGTCGCCGGCATTTTATGCGAATTCGAAATGTTATATAACATTATGCGCGTTGTACTCATAAATTGGTTCGCGACGTTACGTTTATAAATATGAACGCGACATTCCAAAAGTTTCTCCGTCGGTAAAATTGCGAAGGATTGAATGTGAGGCCGCAATGTTAGGAAATTATCGTTCCGATATAAAAAGTAATACTTACGTGTCCACGTGTTTCCCGCATCGGCACAGTAGAGTTGCCTGACCGGCGGTTCCGCCCACCTGTGCGTTAAGGGGAAAACCTTAACGCCGGAAGCTTCGAAACGGGCGGCTTTCGCCTGTTTCACGCGCTTCACCAGGGTGTGTGAAACCATGTTCAGAAACCGGTCATGGCGCTGAAAATCTTAGTGTTCGCGTAAGAGGAAACTGATCATGTCCGCTCTGCTGTGCTTCGTCCTGGGCCTGTTTATCGGGGCCAATCTCGGCTTTTTGGTGTTCGGCCTGACGTGTTCGGCCAGCGATCGCACCTGAGACCCAAGACGCAGGAAAAAACCGGTGCGCATACTGTTCAGAACCGCAAGGGCGCGTTGCCCAGCTCCCGGCGCGTACGGTACAAGGCGGCATGCGCTTCTCCGACGCTTTCCTGGACGACATTCGCAACCGCCTGCCAATCACGCAGGTGGTGGGCGAGCACGTCACCTGGGACAAGCGCAAGTCCATTCCCGCCAAGGGCGACATGTGGGCGTGCTGCCCGTTCCACAACGAGAAGACGCCGAGCTTTCACGCCGATGACCGGCGCGGGCGCTATCACTGCTTCTCCTGCGGCGCCTCGGGGGACCACTTCCGCTTTCTGACCGAGACAACCGGCGCGAGTTTTCCCGAAGCCGTCGAGAAGCTGGCCAACATGGCCGGCGTGCCCATGCCGGCGCGCGATCCGGGGGAGGAGAAGCGCGCGGCCAAACGGCGCTCGCTGCTCGATATCATGGAGATGGCCACGCAGTATTTCGAGGCGGCGCTGGCGCACAATGTCGGCGCACGGGCGCGCGGCTATCTCAACGAACGGGATGTGCCGCCCCAGCAGCAGACGCGTTTCAGGCTGGGGTTCGCGCCGGACAGCCGCAACGGCCTCAAGGAGCATCTGGCGGCGAACGGCGTGTCGGCGGACGAGATGATCGCCTGCGGGCTCGTCGTGCACGGCGATGACATCGCCGTTCCCTATGACCGCTTCCGCAATCGGCTGATGTTTCCCATCACCGATTTCCGCGGACGGGTGATCGCGTTCGGCGGACGGGCGCTGAGTTCGGACGTGCCGGCGAAGTATCTCAATTCGCCCGAGACGGATCTGTTTCACAAGCGCTCGACGCTCTACAACGGCCAGGAGGCGCGCCGGGCCGCACATGACGGCAAGTCGGTGGTGGTGGTCGAGGGGTATCTCGACGTCATCGCGGCAGCGGCCAACGGCTTCCCCGGCGCCGTCGCGCCGCTCGGTACGGCGCTGACCGAGGATCACCTGGCCCTGTTGTGGCGCATGAGCGATATGCCGGTGGTGTGCTTCGACGGCGATGCCGCGGGGCAGAAGGCGGCCGAGCGCACCGCGGAGATGGCGCTGCCGCTGCTGCGGCCCGGCTACAGCCTCAAGATTGCCTTGTTGCCCGACGGGCTCGACCCGGACGACATCATCAAGCAGCGCGGGCGTGAAGCGTTCGCCAGCCTGATCGAGAGCGCGGAAACCCTGTCGGAGGTGGTCTGGACTCTCGAGACGCGTGCCGGGCTGCCGCAGACGCCCGAGGCGCGGGCAGCGCTGGAGGCGCGGCTGCGCGAGCGGGCCAACTCGATTGGCGACAACTCCGTGCGCCGGCACTACAGCCAGGCGTTCGACGAGAAGCTGCAGGTGCTTTTCGCCTCGGGACGCGACCGCTATCGCGGCGGTTCGGACCGGGGCGACGGCCGGCGTTGGGGGCAGGGCGTGGCCCGCGGGCGGGGTTCGCCGCGGCTCGTGGTCAGCGATGCGCTCAAGAATTCGCGACTGCTCAAGCCCGGGCGCGGTGTCGAGGTGACGGCGCGCGAAGCGGTGATCCTGATGAGCCTGATCAATCACCCCGCGCTTGCGGAGCCGCGGCTCGAGACCTTGGCGGCGCTCGACTTTGAAAGCCCGGCGGCGCGCCAGGTTCTGGGGGCGGTGGTCGACATCGTCTCGCGGGGCGACGATATCGACGCTGCCGGCATGCGCGAGGGATTGGTGGCCCGCGGCTTCGGGGCACTGATCGAGCGGATGGACCAGTTGCTGATTCGCCAGGGCATCTGGCAAAGCGGCGAAAATATTGCCGAAGCCGACGTCGAGACGGGTTTAAAACACGCCCTGGCCTTGCATTACAAATCTGTTCAGCTAAATAGGGAACTCAAGGCAGCCGAAATTGCGCTGGGTGACGACCTGAGCGAGGAAAAACTCGAGCGGCTGCGGGACATACAGAACCAGATCACCAGCGTCGATGGCACAGAGGCACTGATTGAGGGTTTCGGTTCGTTATCCGGGCGTACGTCACGCAGCTTCTGAGAGGGGCTCGCGCGCGTGCGCCTTTGCACGTTGTACTTGCCCGGCATGGCGGCTGGCCGCCGGAAAGAGCCGAAAAGACGAATGGTCGAACGTTAACCTCACTTTACCTTAGGAACTGCCATCACCACATAGAGTTTTGACTGGCGCACGTCCATGCGCCGTGATGCGCCGCCCGGAGAGATATATGGCCACCAAGGCACAGACCAAAGAAACCGAAAAGCAGCCGGACCAGGGTGAGGCCCCCGACAGCCCGCTGCTGGACATGTCGGATGCCGCCGTCAAGAAGCTCATCAAGACGGCGAAGAAACGTGGCTACGTTACCTACGAGGAAATCAACGCCGTCCTGCCCTCGGAGGAAGTGACCTCCGAGCAGATCGAGGACATCATGGCCATGTTCAACGACATGGGCATCAACGTCGTCGACGAGGACGAGGTCGAGGAGGCCGAGAACGCCGAGGAGACCGAGGACGGCGGCGAGCTGGCGACGACGACGGGAACGGCCGTCAGCACCACGTCCAACGCCAAGTCGGGGTCCGACCGGACCGATGATCCCGTGCGCATGTATCTGCGCGAGATGGGCTCGGTCGAGCTTTTGAGCCGCGAGGGCGAGA
>CAZNHG010000192.1:5146-6284 GCA_964572555.1 uncultured Devosiaceae bacterium
AAGCGCATCGAGGCGGGCCGCGAGACCATGATCGAGGGGCTCTGCGAGAGCCCGCTCACCTTCCAGGCCATCATCATCTGGCGCGACCAGCTCGCCGAGGGCGAGATTCTGCTGCGCGACATCATCGACCTGGAAGCCACCTATGCCGGTCCCGACGCCAAGCAGGCCGCGCCCGCTCCGGCGGCTGCCGCGGCGGTAGCGTCGAATGCGACATCTTCCGCGACGGCTCCGGCCGAAGAGGAAACGCCGAGCAAGCCCTCGACGGAAGAGAAATCCTCCGGCGACGAAGCCAGCGGTGAGGGCGACGAGGCGGGCAACGGCGAAGGCGGTGAGGACGACGAGGACGAGGAAGATTACGAGAACAATCTCTCCCTGTCCGCTATGGAGGCCGAACTCAAGCCGCAGGTCGTGGAAACCTTCGATAGCATCGCCAAGCTCTACGGCAAGATGCGCAAGGTCCAGGACCAGCACACCGAGGATCGGCTGGCCGCCAAGGACCTCAATCAGTCCGAGGTGAAGAAGCTCGAGTCCTGGCGCAGCGAGGTGATCGGCCACGTCAAATCGCTTTCGCTCAACAACTCGCGTATCGAGAGCCTCGTCGAGCAGCTCTACGACATCAACAAGCGCCTGGTGCGCATCGAGGGCCGCCTGCTGCGCCTGGCCGAGAGCTATGGCATCAAGCGCGACCGCTTCCTCGAGGTCTACTATGGCGGCGAGCTCGATCCCGAATGGATCGACAAGGTCGGCGAGCTCGACGGCAAGGGCTGGTCTGAATTCGTGCGCCGCGAGCGCGACACGATCGAGGAACTGCGCGGCGAAATCCAGACGCTGGCGACCGAGACCGGGCTCGATATCGGCGAATACCGCCGCATCGTGCACAAGGTGCAAAAGGGCGAGCGCGAAGCCGCCGTCGCCAAGAAGGAGATGGTCGAGGCGAACCTGCGCCTGGTGATCTCCATCGCCAAGAAGTACACCAATCGCGGGCTGCAGTTCCTGGACCTCATCCAGGAGGGCAACATCGGCCTGATGAAGGCGGTGGACAAGTTCGAGTATCGCCGCGGCTACAAGTTCTCGACCTATGCGACATGGTGGATCCGGCAGGCGATCACTCGCTCGATCGCCGATCAGGCGCGCACCA
>CAZNHG010000193.1:0-6268 GCA_964572555.1 uncultured Devosiaceae bacterium
GGCATGAAGTCCACCTGGATGACCGAGAAGGAGGCCATCGAGCGGGTCCGGGAGCTGAAGCGCGAGCTGGAGCAGAAGACCCTGGCCGCGGACCGCGCCGCCCGGGAGGGCGACCTGGGGCGCGCGGCGGAGATCCGCCACGGCGAGATCCCCGACCTCCGGGAGGAGCTGGAGGAGGCCGAGTCGAAGCTGAGCGAGATGCAGGCCCGCGCCTCCTTCCTGAAGGAGGAGGTCGGCCCGGAGGACGTCGCGGAAGTGGTCTCCGCCTGGACCGGGATTCCCGTCTCGAAGATGATGGAGGACGAGAAGGAGCGGCTGGCCAACCTGGAGGAGCATCTCCACAGGCGTGTCGTCGATCAGGAAGCGGCGCTGAAGGCCGTGTCCGACGCGGTCCGCCGCAGCCGCGCTGGCCTCCAGGACCCGGATCGCCCCATCGGGAGCTTCATCTTCCTCGGGCCCACGGGCGTGGGGAAGACCGAGACCGCCCGGGCGCTGGCCGAGTTCCTCTTCGACGACGAGGACGCCATGGTCCGGATCGACATGTCCGAGTACATGGAGCGCCACGCCGTGGCCCGGCTGATCGGCGCGCCGCCCGGCTACGTCGGCTTCGAGGAGGGCGGGCAGCTCACCGAGCAGGTGCGCCGCCATCCCTACTCGGTGATCCTGTTCGACGAGATCGAGAAGGCGCATCCGGACGTGTTCAACGTCCTGCTCCAGGTGCTCGACGACGGGCGGCTGACCGACGGGCAAGGCCGCACGGTCGACTTCCGCAACACCATCGTGATCATGACCTCGAATCTCGGTTCGGAGTTCCTGGGCGATCTCAAGGACGGGGAGTCGGTCGAGTTCGTGCGCGGCAAGGTGCTCGATGCGGTCAAGGCGGCGTTCCGGCCCGAATTCCTCAACCGGATCGACGAGATCCTGCTGTTCCACCGGCTGGAGCGGGCGCATATGGGCGCCATCGTCGATATCCAGCTCGCCCGGCTGCAGCAACTCCTCGCCGACCGCGAGATCACGATCTCGCTCACCGAGGCGGCGCGCGACTGGCTGGCCAACGAGGGATACGACGCGGCCTACGGCGCCCGCCCGCTGCGGCGCGTCATCCAGCGCCAGGTGCAGGATGCGCTGGCCGAGATGGTGCTGGCGGGCAGCGTGACCGACGGCACGACGGTTTCGATCGATGCCGGACCGGAAGGGCTGGAGCTCATCCCGCAGATCGAGGCGGAGGTGGTCGACGCCGCGCAGTGAGCGTGACGTCGAGCGGAATTGATAAGAGGGGCCGGAGCGATCCGGCCTCTTTTTTGTCGTTCGGGACCAGTCGACGGGCTCAGGTGTCGGTGTGCGCCGGGCGGGTTGTGCCCGCCTCCAGGCCGAGCTTCTCGTACCTTTCGTCACGGTACGGATTGGGTCATAGATGTGTGCATGATGCTTGATCCTGACCACGCTCCGGCCGAACCGGGCGGTGCGCGCGCGTTCTGTCCGCAGGCGCGGCGGCGGTTCGTGTTGATCGCGGCTATACTCGCCTCGAGCATGGCGTTCATCGATGGATCGGTGGTTTCCATCGCGCTTCCCGCGATCCGGGCCGATCTGGGGGCGAGCCTTGCGGACGGGCAGTGGATCAACAACGGCTACCTGTTGTTCCTCACAGCGTTGATGCTGCTCGGCGGGGCGGTGGGCGACCGGTTCGGGCTGCGCCTGGTCTTCGGTGCGGGAATCGCGGGGTTCACTCTCGCCTCGGCGGGATGCGCCCTAGCGCCCGGCCCGGGGGTTCTCATCGCGATGCGCGCGCTGCAGGGGCTGGCGGCTGCGTTCATGGTGCCGGGGAGCCTGGCGATCATCGCCAAGGCCTATCCGCGGGACGAGAGGGGGCGGGCCATCGGCATCTGGGCGGCGGCCTCGTCGCTGACGACGCTGTGCGGGCCGGTGGTGGGCGGCGTGATCCTGTCGGTATTCGGGGATGCGGCCTGGCGGCTCGTTTTCGCCATCAACCTGCCGCTCGGCGCCGTTGCGCTCGTATGCCTGTTCGGCCTGGTGCCGGCCGACGCGCGCGGGCCGCACAAACGGCTCGACACCGTTGGCGGGCTGGCGGCGACGGCAGCGCTGTTTCTCATCGCGTTCGGGCTGACGGGGGATGCCGCGCATGGCAGCGTGCCCGAGACGGGGCGTGCCATGCTGTTCGGCGGGGCGGGGCTGGTCATGCTGGCGCTGTTTCTTTTCGCGGAGGATCGCACCAGGGAGCCGATGATGCCGCTGGGGCTGTTCGCCAATGCCGGGTTCTCGGGAGCGAACGGGCTGACCTTCGCGCTCTACTTCGCCCTGGGGACGATTTCGTTTTTCCTGCCCATGCTGCTGATCGGCGGGTGGGGCGTGAGCGCGGCGGAGGTGGCGCTGATGTTCGCGCCCATCGGGGCGTCGATCGCCATCCTGTCGCGCTTCACCGGCGGGGCGACGGACAGGTTCGGCCCCGCGCCGCTGATCGCGGGCGGGTCGGCACTGGTGGGACTGGCGCTTTTCGCGCTGGTGCTGGTTCTGCCCACCGGCAAGGTCTGGGGAGCGGTGTTTCCCGCCATGATCGCCCTGGGGGCGGGCATGGGCCTGGTGGTCTCGCCACTGTCGACGGCGGTGATGACCTCGGTGGAGGATTCCCAGACCGGTATCGCCTCGGGCGTAAACAATGCGATATCCCGGCTTGCCGGGTTGATCGCGGTGGCGGCGCTGGGTGGGGCGGTCGCCTATGTGTTCGATGCGAATCTCGGCGTCGCGGCGGCACGCGATCTCGCCTTCGGCGTCGCGCCCGAGGGGACGCTTGCGCCCCGGTTGGAGGCGGCACGGGTCACCGCGAGCAACCGCGCCTTTGCCGTGGCCGCGCTCGTCGCGGGCGGCATGGCGCTGATCTCGGCGGTCGTCGCCTGGCGCACGCTGGAGCATCGCTGGCGGGAAGCGCCGACACCGGAAGGCTGATCGAACCGCTTGCCAGCAAGGGGGGCGTGGTGTAGAACAAATCAAGAACAAATAGGGAGATGCAAGGATGGCCGACCTCAAGATCGACTATGTCGAATTCGCCAGTCCCGACATCGCGGCGAGCAAGGCCTTCTTTGCCGCGGCGTTCGACTGGTCGTTCGCGGATTACGGGCCGGAGTACCAGGCCTTTGCCGATGCCGGACTCGACGGCGGGATCGACGGGACGGGGGAGACGCCGCCGGGCGCGCCGCTGGTGATCATCAAGGCGGACGACCTCGAGGCCGCGCAGGCGCGAGTCGAGGCGGCCGGCGGTGTCGTGGTCAAGCCGATCTTTCCGTTTCCCGGCGGGCGGCGTTTCCACTTCCGCGAGCCGGGCGGCAACGTGCTGGCGGTCTGGTCGGAACGCTGAGGGCTCAGCTGTCGCTGTCGGCGACGGTGACCGGCTGGGGATCGCGGTCCATGAGCTCGTTGATCTGATCGACGGTTTCGGCGAACCGGTTCTGGTATTGCGGCTGGAGCGACCTGGCGCGGGGCAACTTGACGCTCAGGGGATCGACATAGCGGCCGTTGATCTTGATCTCGTAGTGCAGGTGGTTGCCCGTCGATATGCCGGTCGAGCCGACATAGCCGACGATCTGGCCCTGGCGTACATGCGTGCCCGGCGTGATACCCTCGGCGATGCGGGACATGTGCCCGTAACCGGTCTCGTAGCCGTTGCGGTGTTTGAGCTCGACGAAACGGCCGTATCCCGACATCCAGCGGGCGCGTTCGACCACGCCGTCGCCCGAGGCGTAGATCGGCGTGCCATAGCCGCTGGCAAGGTCGACGCCGGTATGCAGCTTGCGCGTGCCGTAGACGGGATGGGTGCGGTAGCCGAAGCGCGAGGCGATGCGCCCGCCGCCCTTGAGGGGCCGGCGCTGGAGGAAGCGCTTGCCGGTCTGACCCTCGGAATCGTAGAAGTCGACGCGGCCCTCGTCGTCGCGGAAGCGGTAGAGGTGGCGCGTGACATTGCCCAGCTCGATCCCGACATAGAGCAGTTCCGGTTCGCCATCCTCGCCGGGCGGGGTCTGCATCAGCTCGATCGAATCCCCCGGCGCGACACGCTTGGTGAGATCGAGGTCGTAGGCGAACATCGCCACGATCCGCTTGGTGATCGGGTCGGGCACGTCGTGCTTGCGCGCCGTCTCCCAGATCGAGCGGTAGATCGTGGGCAGGTTGTTAACGTTGATCTCCTCGGTGTCCTCGTCGGGAAACTCGATCCTGGGTGGCGCGAGGCCGAGCACGTACTGGCCGCGATCGGTCAGCGCCACGGTCGCAGCGTGCTTGTCGTCGATATAGATCGACATGCGGTAGGGGATCTGGCTGTCCGAGGTGCGCGACGGACCGAAAAGGATGCGCAGGCGCGCGCCCGCGGGAAGGGTCGGCGAGGGGTAGACGTTCTCGATGGTCGAGGTGATCGCGTCGATCATCGGGCCGGTGAAGCCGTTCTTGGTCAGAACCGCGTCGAGCGAACTCTTCTCGCGGATGGTGAGGATGCGCTCGGAGCGCCCGAAGCCGGAGTCCTCGGCGAGCTGGGTCTTGGGCATGACCGTCATGTTCTCGGCCACGCCAGGCAGTTGGCCGGCGCCCTCGCGGCTCATGTCGCGCACGCTGGCGTTCTCGACCGCGGCATAGCCGAGCGCCATCGTCTCGCTGCCCTCGGGGAAGGTGCCCTCGAGAACCAGGCGGACGAACTCGGCCGCACCCTTGTCGGAAATGCGGTTGGCCGGGGTCAGCGAGGCCGTCAGTTGCGTGGTCTGCACCGCCACCTGGTTGTCGACCTGCGAGCCGTAGATGTCGGTGGAGATCGGCGCCTGATTCTGGGCGGTCTCGGGTTCGGCATCGTTGAGAAGCGCGATGGGGTCGTAGGCGGGGATATCGTCGGACAGGGCCGTGGCGGCGGTGGCCAGGGTCGCCTGGATACGCACGAAGTTCTGGCGGCGGATCATGCCGCGCCCGTCGACGGTCTGGCGGATCGCTGCCTCGATGACCTCCCTGTCCGAGCGCGTGCGGGCGACCGGCTTCATGCGGTCGGTCTTGGCGACGAGCGAGGTGGCGGCCGCGGCGGTGTCGCCGCTCTCGACCTGCAGCGCCTGGTAGGCGGTGGAGAAGGTGCCCTGCCCCTGGAAGGAAACATAAAGGGCGGCGCCCATCAGCAGCACGCTCGTCAGGCCGGTCATCACGGTGCCGGCGAGCCAGGCGAAGCTGAGTTCGCGCCCCTGCGGAATGTCGCCGTCCGTCGACTGCGCCGTCAGTGCGGGACTGTCTTCATAGCCCGTAGCCCTGAGCAGTGCCGCATGCCGATTTCGTTGCGCTGCGTTCAACGTCAGCCCTTCCGAGGCGAATTTACTGGAACCCCGCACAAACCCATGACCTCAGGCGGATTCGCTGTCAAGGTTTGGCCAAGGCCGGTACTCGGGAACAAATGCGGCGAAACTAGGCCCAAATCGTGGATTTGTGCCGCAATCGCGGGGGAAAGGCGCTTTGCCGCGCCAGTGTTGCCCCGGAACTCCAAAAAGACCGTGCGCGCATGTGCGGCGCGCGCGAGGCCGTTTCGCCGAACGGCCAAGTGACAATCTAGGCGCGGTTTGTTATACAGACGTTAAGAAGCGCGGAAGCGGCGGAAAACGGCGGAATTCAAAAAACCGTCATTTTTCTCGACGGGGGCTGTTGACACTTAAAAGGGCCAGCCCTATAACCCGCCAGCGCTGAGGGAAAAGGGGCACCGAAATGGCCCCGGAACTCGAAGCTAACTTATTGAAAAACCGGCCTGTTTCGGAGTTTCAAAAAGTTCAAAATTGGGAGTTGACAGGCCACCGACCCGGTCTTATAACCCCCAAACGCTGACGACGCGGGCCTCTCCGGCCACCACAGTCGGCGAAATCTTTAAAGGACAGAGTTTGCAGCCGGTCATCCGGCCAAACGTTATCTGTTCGGTTGTCTTTGAAGCCAAGGGCAGCCACCGACGTCTTGTCCTGCGAGGGACCCGAGGTCAGTTCTTTGACATTGTGAAGAATGAAGAAAGAGAAACGTGGACGGCGAGGTTCTTGCGGACCGGTCCGAAGGATCGGTCACACAGACTTCGATGGGTGTACGTTTCTTAAAGAGAACACCATTGGTTACGGGCGCACTCGTTGCGCTCAGTGACAGAATGTGTGTCCTCGTCAATGCAAACGTGCATGCGTCGACCAAGTCAGAATATCAAACATGAGAGTTTGATCCTGGCTCAGAACGAACGCTGGCGGCAGGCCTAACACATGCAAGTCGA
>CAZNHG010000194.1:0-4731 GCA_964572555.1 uncultured Devosiaceae bacterium
CCGGGCTGCGCACCACCTGGATTCAGCACTACCGCGACGGCTGATCCGTCACGGGTCGGGGACACCCGGCACATTCCTCCCCATGCCCGCCCGCGCAATGCCGGCGGGCGTTTTGTGTTTGTTAACGCGACGAAAATCCGACTTTCGGGCTCAATTTCGCTCAAATGCCCACAAAACACCCAACTCGGCCTTGAAATCCCTTGTGTAACTTACACTTGGCTGGGCGATCCGGGACAGCCGGTTAAGAACTTGTTTACCATCGAATAGGTAATTTTTGCCCAGTCGCGCCCGCACTGATTTGCAATCAGGGGGTTAAGCGGGCGGACGGAGGCAAAACGACCGGGTGTACGAGTGGAAAACCTATGGGGGCTTATCCACCGCCTGGGCATGGCACGGCTTGGTGCCATGGCCGTTGTGGCGGTGATGTTGATCGGCTTCTTCGTGCTGATCATCTTTCGCTTCACGGCGCCGCAGATGGCGCCGCTCTATACAGGCCTGACCTTCGACGACAGCGCCGCGATCGTGAGCGAGCTGGACTCGATGAGCGTGCCCTACGAGCTGCGCAACCAGGGCGAGACGGTCCTTGTCGACCGCTCCCGCATCACCGATCTGCGCATGGACCTGGCCCAGAACGGCCTGCCCACCCGCGGCCAGGTCGGCTACGAGATCTTCGACGAGCAGAACACGCTGGGCGCCACCAGCTTCGTGCAGAACATCAACCAGGTTCGCGCCCTCGAGGGCGAGCTGGCGCGCACCATCTCCTCGCTGGCACGCATCAAGACCGCGCGCGTGCATCTGGTCATGCCCGAGCGCGAGCTGTTCAGCCGCGAGGCCAAGGACCCCACCGCCTCCATCGTCGTCTCGGTGCGCGGCGAACTCTCCTCGAGCGAAATCCGTGCCATCCAGCATCTCGTCTCGTCCGCCATCGAGGGCCTGAGCCCCAATCGCGTCTCGATCGTCGACAATTCGGGCCGCCTTCTCGCCTCCGGCGAAGGAGACAGCGAGAGCCTCACCGCGGTTGCCGGCCGGATGGAAGAGCGGCGCCTTGGCATCGAGAGCCGCACGCGCTCGCGCATCGAGGAAATGCTCAACGGCGTGCTCGGCCCGGGCCGCGCCCGCGTGCAGGTCAGCGCCGAGATCGACATGGACCGCTCGACCCGCACCTCGGAAACCTACGATCCCGAAAGCCAGGTCGTGCGCTCCACGCAGGTCGCCGAAACCTCCGACCAGTCCACCGCGCCCGCCCAGGACGGCCAGGTCTCGGTCTCCGAGGAGCTGCCCGGCGCCACCGAGAACGGCGGCGGCGGACAGTCGGCCCAGCAGTCCTCGACCCTCGAGGAAACCACCAATTACGAAATCTCCAAGACCACCCAGACCGAGGTGAGCGAGGCCGGCGGCGTAAGGCGCCTCTCCGTCGCCGTGGCCGTCGACGGGCGCTACACCCAGGACGCCAACGGCGCCACCACCTACGAGGCGCGCACCCAGGAGGAGCTCGACCGCATTACCTCCCTGGTGCGCTCGGCGGTGGGCTTCGACGCCGAGCGCGGCGACCAGGTCGAGGTGATCAACATGCAGTTCGCCAACCGCCCCGACCTCTCGCAGGTGGGCACCGCCGAGCCGGGCCTGTTCGACTTCACCCGCTACGACCTGATGAACATCGCCCAGATGGCGGTCACCCTCATCATCTCGCTGGCCCTGTTGTTCTTCGTGCTCCGCCCGCTGGTCAAGCGCGTGCTCGAGCCCGACAGCGAGCCGCTCGCCCTGCCCGAGACCTCCGAGGTGCCCGCGGGCGCCCAGGGCGGCGAGATCGCCAACGCCGGTGACCAGGCCGAACCCGAAAAACCCGGCAAGCCGGTCTGGATGGACCAGGCCAAGATGCTGGGCGAGTCCCAGACCGAGACGATCAAGGACGTCGGCTCCCTGGTCGACGAAAACCCCAAGCAGGCCACGCTCGCGGTGCGTGACTGGCTGCATCAGGCTGCGTGACGATCATGGCGGAAGCGGCAAAAGGCAAGGAACTGGCCCAGTCGATGCAAAAAGGCCTCGTGGTGGGCGAAAACGCCGAGCACCGGGACCTCAGCGGCGACGAGAAGGCGGCCGTGCTGCTGCTCGCGCTCGGGCCGGATCACGGCAGGCCGATCTGGGAAGAGCTCGACGACATGGAAATCCGCCAGCTCTCTCGCGCAATGGTGCGGCTCGGCCCCATCACACAGGAAATGCTCGACGACCTTCTCGCCGAATTCGTCACCGTCGTCGCCTCCAACGGCACGCTGTCGGGCAATGCCGACAGCACCGAGCGGCTGCTGGCATCGTTCCTGCCGCCCGACCAGGTCGAACTCATCATGGAGGAAATCCGCGGCCCCGCCGGGCGCAACATGTGGGAGAAGCTCTCCAACGTGCAGGAGGACGTGCTCGCCAACTACCTCAAGAACGAGTATCCCCAGACCATCGCCGTGGTCCTGTCCAAGATCGCCGCCGACCACGCCAGCCGTGTCATCACCGAGTTGCCCGAGGAACTGGCGCTCGACGTCATCCAGCGCATGCTCACGCTCGACGCGGTGCAGAAGGAAGTCCTCGACAAGATCGAGTCCACGCTGCGCACCGAGTTCATGTCGACCCTGTCGCACACCCAGCGCCGCGACAGCCACGAGCAGATGGCCGAAATCTTCAACGCCTTCGACCGGCAGACCGAGGCGCGCTTCATGACTTCGCTCGAGGAGGTCAACCGCGACTCCGCCGAGCGCATCAAGGAGCTCATGTTCACCTTCGAGGACCTGAGCAGGCTCGAGTCCTCCGCCATCCAGTCCCTGTTGCAGGCGATGGACAAGAAGGACACCGCCCTTGCCCTCAAGGGCGCCAACGACGCCACGAAGGACTTCTTCTTCTCCAACATGTCCGCGCGCGCCTCGCGGCTCCTGCAGGACGATATGGAGGCCATGGGCCCCGTCCGGCTCAAGGACGTCGACGCGGCCCAGGGCAAGATGGTTTCCATCGCCAAGGACCTCGCCGCCCGCGGCGAAATCATCATCACCAAGGGCGGCGACGAGGAGATGATTATCTAGGCCATGAACGCAACTCCGGCAAAATTCACGTTCGACGTCGACATGGGCCAGCCGCGCGACAACACGCGCGTGCTCGACGATGACAAGCTCAGCGCGCTGATCGAGCAGGCGCGGCAGGAGGGCTACGCCCAGGGCAAGGCCGATGGCGAGGCAACCGAGACCGCCCGCGCCTCCCAGGCCCTGCAGGCCGCCGCCGAACAGCTCGCCGAACAGGCGGCCCGGCTTCTGGACGGGGTCGACGCCATGCGCCGCGAAACGCTGGGCGAGGCCGTCGGTCTCGGCGCCGCTGTCGGACGCAAGCTCGCCGGCCACCTCGTCGATCGCCACCCCACGGCGGAACTCGAGGAACTGATCAACGAATGCATGTCCTCCATCGGCCATGCCCCGCACCTGGTCATCCGCTGTCATCCCGACCTGGCCGGAACCGTTCAGGAAATCGCGGAAACGCGCATGGCGACGGGCGGCTTCACCGGGCGCCTCGTGGTGATGGGCGAAGAGGATATCGCGCTCGGCGACGGGCGTATCGAATGGGTCGATGGCGGGCTGGTGCGCGACAGCGCCGCCATGTCCGAACAGATCGACACGTGCATCGAGACCTATCTCGCGGCCAAGGGTGCACCTGCCGGCAAGGAGACTGACCAATGAGCAACGAGCAGGACGACACCACCGGGACGGACGCGGCATCCCAGGCCGGCGCCCCCGATTTCGAGGAGATGGCGGCCACCGAGGACGGCGAGCTCGGCCCGGCGTCGGAAAAATCCGCCGCCGATCTCGAAGCCGTCTTCGACGTGCCGGTGCGCATCTCCGTGGTGCTGGGCCGCACGAAGATGCCGGTCTCGAACCTCTTGAAGATGGACGTCGGCACCGTCGTCGAACTCGACCGGCAGGTCGGCGAGGCCATCGACATCTACGTGAACGACAGGCTGGTGGCGCGCGGCGAGATCGTGATGGTCGAGGACCGCCTCGGCGTCACCATGACCGAGATTATCAAGGCCTCCTGATTTGGAGAGCGAGCCTTTTGGGGGCTGAGGAAGGACTTTAGGCAATGCGGCTACTGATTATCGGAGCGCTGGACGGTCAACTTACGGAGGCGACCAAGCTGGCAATGGATGGCGGGGCGACTGTCGCCCACGCCGAAACCATCGAGGTGGCGCTGTCCTCCCTGCGCGGCGGCAAGGGCGCCGACCTGCTGCTCGTGGACGTCATGGTCGATATTCCGGGGCTGCTCGCCAGCCTCGATGCCGAGCGCATTCATATCCCGGTCGTCGCCTGCGGCACCGAGACCAACGCCGCCGCCGCGGTCAACGCCATTCGCGCCGGCGCCAAGGAATACATCCCCCTGCCCCCGGACGCCGAGCTGATCGCCGCCGTCATCGCCGCCGTCGCGCGCGAGAACACGGACCTGCTCTACCGCGACCCGGCCATGGGCCGCGTCGTCGAGCTGGCCGACCAGATCGCCCCCTCCGACGCCAGCGTACTGATCACCGGCGAGAGCGGCACCGGCAAGGAGGTCATGGCCAAGTACCTGCACGCCCGCTCCAAGCGCGCGCCGAAGCCCTTCATCTCGGTGAACTGCGCCGCCATCCCCGAGAGCCTGCTCGAATCCGAGTTGTTCGGCCACGAGAAAGGCGCCTTCACCGGCGCGGTGGGGCGCCGCATCGGCAAGTTC
>CAZNHG010000194.1:4741-6263 GCA_964572555.1 uncultured Devosiaceae bacterium
CTTCTCACGCCGACTGGGCAAGTTCGAGGAAGCCAACGGCGGCACCCTGCTGCTCGACGAGATCTCGGAGATGGATTTCCGCCTGCAGGCCAAACTCCTGCGCGCCCTCCAGGAGCGCCTGATCGACCGGGTGGGCGGCACCAAGCCGGTCCCCGTCGATATCCGCATCCTGGCCACCTCCAACCGCGACCTCAACGACGCGGTCAAGCAGGGCCACTTCCGCGAGGACCTTCTGTTCCGCCTCAATGTCGTGAACCTGCACCTGCCGCCCCTGCGCGAACGCCCCGGCGACATCAAGGCGCTGTCGGCACACTTCGTCGAGAAATACGCCATCGCCAACGGGCTGGGCACCCGCACCCTGTCCGATGCCGCCTCGGAAGAACTTCTGCGGGCATCCTGGCGGGGCAATGTGCGCGAACTGGAGAA
The DNA here is from genome assembly GCA_964572555.1 of uncultured Devosiaceae bacterium. GTDB lineage: Bacteria > Pseudomonadota > Alphaproteobacteria > Rhizobiales > Devosiaceae > CAZNHG01. The sequence continues at coordinate 5,168 of CAZNHG010000194.1, forward strand.
CACGCTGCACCGCGCCGTCCTGTTGTCCCGCACCGAGACCATCGAACCCGATGCCATCCGCATGCCGGACGGCACGGGCCTGTCCGACGCCGCACAGCAGAATTCCATCGCCGCCCAGGCCGCGCAGACCGCCGAGGAGGTCAACCGCGCCATGGTCGGGCGTACCGTCGCCGAGGTCGAGCGCGAACTCATCCTCGACACGCTCGACCACTGCCTGGGCAACCGCACGCACGCCGCGAACATCCTGGGCATTTCCATCCGCACCCTGAGAAACAAGCTGAACCAGTATGCCAGCGAGGGTGCCGACATTCCCGGCCCCGGCGACCGCACATCGGCAGCCTAGCGAGACCGCACCCGAATGGCTGACACCACACAACCGGGACCGGCCCCGCAGAAGGGCAGCAGCCCCTTCTCCCTCGCCAGGCTCGCCGACCTTCTCAAGCAGTCCGACATCGGGCTCGCCATCGGCGTGATGAGCATCATCGTGGTGCTCATCCTGCCCATGCCCGCGATGATGCTCGACGTGTTGCTGGCGACCTCGATCGTGTTTTCCGTGCTCATCCTGATGACCTCGCTGTTCATCCACAAGGCGCTGGAATTCTCGGCCTTTCCCACGGTCCTCCTGATCGCGGCCATGATGCGCCTGGCGCTCAACCTCGCCTCGACGCGCCTGATCCTGGCGAACGGCCACGAGGGCACCGACGCGGCCGGCAACGTCATTCAGGCGTTCGGCAACTTCGTGATGCGCGGCAACTTCGTCATCGGCATCATCGTGTTCGGCATCCTGATCATCGTGAACTTCATCGTGATCACCAAGGGGTCGGGCCGTATCGCCGAGGTGGCGGCCCGCTTCAATCTCGACGCCATGCCCGGCAAGCAGATGGCCATCGACGCCGACCTGAGCGCGGGGCTCATCGAGGAGGACGAGGCGCGCCGCCGCCGCCAGGAACTCGAGGACGAAAGTTCCTTCTTCGGCGCCATGGACGGTGCCTCCAAGTTCGTGCGCGGCGACGCCATCGCCGGTCTCCTGATCACCTTCATCAACCTCCTCGGCGGCATCATCATCGGGGTCGGCCAGCAGGGCCTGAGCTTCGCC
>CAZNHG010000195.1:0-6250 GCA_964572555.1 uncultured Devosiaceae bacterium
GTCGGAAAGCGACGAGATGAACGGGATGATCATGATGCCCATGACCGCACCGGCGGCAAAGGCGCTGTTGGACGCCACGTCCAGGCCGATCAGCGATCCGTAGTAGCGCACGGCGGGCGAAACCGTGAGTACGGCGAAAAAGCCGTACACGATGGTCGGAACGCCCGCCAGGATCTCCAGCAGCGGCTTGACGACCGAGCGGATATTCGGCGTGGCGTACTCGGCCATGTAGATCGCCGAGAAGAGCCCGATCGGCACGGCCACCGCCATGGCGATCAGCGAGATCATGATCGTGCCCCAGAACACCGGGATGGCGCCGAAGGCCCCGAGGCCGGCGACCTGACCCTCGCGAATGGGAATCTGGGGCTCCCAGTTCAATCCGAACAGGAATTCGTGAATGGGCACGCGGGCAAAGAAGCGCGAACTCTCGAACAGCAGCGAGGAGATGATCCCGAGCGTCGTCAGGACCGCGATGCACGAGGCTGCGATCAGCAGGCCGTTCGTGATCACCTCGACGCGGTTGCGTGCCCGGAAATCGGCGCGGATGCGGCTTTGCGCGAAGATGATGCCGAGGATCGAAAAGCTGAGAACCACCACGACCAGCGCCCAGTTGGCGGTCGCACGGAGTGTGGTGAGATAGCTGGCCGCATTCACGATGTAGGGTTCGGGCTCGCCGAAGAAACGTCCCGATGCGGCGCTTTGTATCTGGGAAACCAGAAGGCTGATCTCGCCGCCACTCAACCCTTCCGTGGTGCCGGAAGGCAGGCTGGAAACGACGATGGCGCGGATGATGTTGTCATCGACCATCAGCCAGACGAGCAGCAGGAGAAGCGTGGGAAGTCCGCAGATCAGTGCAACGTAGCCACCGTAGAACTGGGGCCTCGAATGCAGGACACCGACCTTGCCCTCAGCAACCGCCCGGGCCCGCCAGCTGCCGACCGCGTAGCCGAGGACGGAGAGGATGGCGATGACAACAAGAAGCGTGACTGGTGACATGGCGGCAGAGCCCCGTGGCTGTCAGTATCGCGGGCGGCGTGGCCGATGATTGCCGGAGTTCCGGCCCGCGGGCAAAGTTGGCTGGCGGGATTTCCCCGCCAGCCGCTTTCGGATCACGTCCGGATCGGTTCGGGACCGATCAGAACGAGATGTTCTCGGCGCCGTTCATGGCCGCTTCACGAACCTCGGCGCGGCGATCTTCGGGCATCGGGATCAGGCCGAGATCGACGAGCATGCCGTCCGGGCCGATCATCGCATCGGACATGAACAGCTCGACGTACTCGTTCATGCCCGGAATGGCCTGGCGGTGGGCGTTCTTGATGTAGAAGAACAGCGGCCGCGAGACCTTGTAGGAGCCGTCGGCGATGGTCTCGGCGGTCGGCTGAACACCCTCGATGGCGACGGCCTTCACGGTGTCCTGGTTCTCATAAAGGAACGAGTACCCGAAGATGCCGAGCGCGGCCGGGTCCTGCTGCAGGCGCTGAACGATCAGGTTGTCGTTCTCGCCCGCTTCCACGAAGGGACCGTCGGTGCGCATACGCTGGCAAACCTCTTCCATGCGGCCTTCCTCGAGGGAACTGATCGCATCGAATTCCTCACAGCCGGCTTCCATGACCAGCTCGACGAACGCGTCGCGGGTACCGGAGGTCGGCGGCGGGCCGTACACGGTGATCTCTTCGTCCGGCAGCGAGGAGTCGATCTCGCTCCAGTTGGTGTAGGGGTTGTCGACGATCTCGCCGTCAACCGGAACCTCGGCGGCGAGCGCCTGGAACAGCTGGGCCTTGGTCAGGTCGAGATCCGCTCCCTCGCGGGACATTGCGACGGTCAGGCCGTCATTGCCGATCTGCACCTCGGTGATGGATTCGACACCGTTGGACTGGCACTGCTCGAACTCGGACTGCTTGATGGCGCGCGAGGCGTTGGTGATATCGACGAACTGCTCGCCGACGCCTTCGCAGAATATCTGCAGGCCCCCGCCGGAGCCGGTCGATTCGATGACCGGAGCGGAGAAATCGGTGCGGTTGGCGAATTCCTCGATCACCACCTGGGCGAAGGGGAAAACGGTCGAGGAGCCGACGATCTGGAGCTGGTCGCCGTCCTGCGCCTGCGCGGCGGTTGCGCCGAAGGCACCGGCAGCGGCAATCGTGGCAATGCCGGCGTAAAATGCGGTTTTCATGGTGTCTCCCTTTTCAGAGCGTTTGGGTGGTTCACCCGGTGGGCGGGCCCTTTTCGCTTCGGGTCGGCCGCCCCGTTACGCCGCGCAACCTATGCATCCCGGCTAACGGTTCTATGTCACTTCGATGACACTTGGATGACAGCACAGGCACTTGTTTCTGTTTATCTTTTTTCCCAGATAGCTGTTGAAACAGCGATCCTGTCTTTCCGAAGGCGACAGTTTTGTCATCGCCTGAGGAGAATCTCGACGGTCGTCCCCTCGCCCACCGTCGAGCGGATCGTCATTTCGGCGTTGTGGCGGTTGAGGATATGCTTGACGATGGCGAGCCCAAGGCCGGTTCCCTTCTTCTTGCGGCTCGACTCCGCATCGACCCGGTAGAAGCGCTCGGTCAGGCGCGGCACGTGCTCGGCGGGAATGCCGGGGCCCTTGTCGGCTATCGCGACCTTGTAGTCGAAGCCGGCCCGGCTGGCGGGGCCGAGCGTCACCGATACGCTGCCGCCATCGCCGCCATACTTGATGGCGTTCTCGACGAGGTTCTCGAACACCTCGTAGACTTCGTCGCGCTCACCCCTGATGGCTACACCGTCCTCGGGCACGCGCACATCGACCGCCGTCCCGACTTCCTGTGCCTGGGTCTGAAGGCCCTCGACGACCTCGCGCAGGATGGCGGAGACATCGACTTCGGTGGTGGGGCGAACGTGCTGGCGCAACTCGATGCGCGAGAGCGAGAGCAGGTCGTCGATGAGTTTCGACATGCGCTCGGCCTGGCCGCGCATGATGCCGAGGAAGCGCTCGCGCGCCTCCGCGTCGCGGGCGGCGGGGCCCTGCAGGGTCTCGATGAAGCCAATCAGCGAGGTGAGCGGGGTACGCAGCTCGTGACTGGCGTTGGCGACGAAATCGACGCGCATGGAATCGACGCGCTTCTGCTCGGTCAGGTTGTGCATGGTGACCACCACGCGCTCCGGGCGCGGGTCGTCGTCATCGCGGGCGGTGACGTTCAGCGGGGCGACGAAGACGTGATACCAGGTCTCGTTCGGCACGCTTTGCTGCACTTCGACGCTTTCAGGGGCGCCCGTATTGCGCACCCGGTCGATCGCCGCGATCAGAGTGGGGTTGCGCAGGGTGAAGGCGAGCGGCTGGCCCACGCGGATGCCGGGGAATTGGTCGGCCGCCTCGCCATTGCGGTGCACCACAACGGAGCGCCGATCCAGCAGAAAGCACGGGTCGGGCAGCGTATCAGCGAAACTGAGAACCGATTCGAGACGCAGTTGAAGGGGCAGATCGCCGTTGTTCGCCCGCGTCCGCTCGGCGGGAGACTTGCGCGGGACGAACAGGGCGGCCAGAGCGACCATCACAAAGCCCAGCAGGGCGTGCCACCATGCGAGATCGCTGGCGAACGCCATCACCGCGAGGACGAGAGCGGCGGCGAGCAGAATCCAGCGGCCCTCCACGAGGCGCGCACGCCATCTGGGGAAGGTCTCGTCGGGGGCGCTGGTCTGGGTACTCTCGCTCATCTTGCGGTTTCCGACCTCTCAAAGGGGGCACGCCCATAACGTTCAGCGATGACGACGCCGTGACGCGCCCGGCACGCGCCCTGATAACACGGTTTTCGCGGGTGCGGAACGAGACATGGCAGCCTCCCGCGCCGCGGTTTGACTCCGCTTGCGATATCCGCTTCAACCGCGGGCGACGGCGATCGCCCGCTGGTTGAGGACAGATGCTCGAGACAGCCCACAAAGACTTCGCGGCAACCCTCAGACCGCCGGTTCTCACGCTGAACCGGCACGCTCCCTCGCCCCTGGTGTTCATCTGCGATCACGCCTCGAATCGCATCCCGGCCGAATTCTCGGGCCTCGGGCTTTCGCGGCGCGACCGCATGCGGCACATCGCGTGGGATCCCGGCGCGCTCGACGTCGCCAAGGCGCTCGCCCGGCATTTCCATGCCCCGCTCGTCGCCGGCACCGTTTCGCGGCTCGTCGTGGACCCGAACCGGGCGCCGGATGCGGCCGATCTCATTCCCGTGCACAGCGAGGACACGGCGATTCCCGGCAATGCCGGGATCGATGCCGGTGAACGCGCCCGGCGGATCGCCGCCTATCATGCTCCTTTCCATGACGCGATCAGCGCTTTGATCGACGCGCGGGCCGCGCGCGGGATCGAGAGCGTGCTGGTCTGCGTGCACTCGTTCACGCCGGTCTACAGGCAGGTCGCGCGCCCGTGGCCGATCGGCCTCATTCCCGGCCGCCGCGACGGCCTTTCGCTGGCGCTCCGGGATGCGCTGGCCGAAACGGAACCGGATCTCGCGATCGGCTGGAACGAGCCCTATGCCGCCAATGCCGACGTCACCCACACGCTCGACCATCACATCGACCGGCAGGGGCGCGACGGCACCATGCTCGAAATCCGGAACGACGAAATCCTCACGCCCGCGGGCGTCCGGCGCTGGAGCGCACAGCTCGCCGGCGGGCTGAGCACGGCTCTTGGAGCCCTCGCCGCGCCCGCCGAACAATCCCATTGAAGCCCGCGCCCGAACGGACGTAATCTCATCCGCTTCGGGACCGGCCCGCAAGAACAAGAAGGTGCGTGATGACCGAGACAGTCAAGGTGATATCGCCCGTCGACGGCAGTGTTTACGCGGAACGTTCCCTCACCGGCGATGCCGATCTGGAGAGCGTTCTCGTCCGCGCCGAAGGCGCGCGGGCGGAATGGGCCGGGGTTCCGCTCGCCGCGCGCAAGGAAGCGATGAAGCATTTCCTCGAAGCGCTTGTGGGGATGAACGAGGACATCATCACCGAGTTGGCCTGGCAGATGGGCCGGCCGGTGCGCTACGGGGGTGAGCAGGCCGGTGTCGTCGAGCGCGCCGAATACATGCTCGGCATCGCCGAGGAGGCGCTGGCGCCCACGCACTTTACCGACAAGCCCGGGTTCGTGCGCACCCTCACGCGCGAACCGCTGGGCACGGTTCTGGTGATCGCGCCGTGGAACTATCCGTATCTGACGGCGATCAACACCATCGTACCGGCGCTCATGGCGGGCAATGCGGTCATACTCAAGCACGCCAGCCAGACGCTTCTGGTGGGCGAGCGGTTCGCCGCGGCGATGGCGGCGGCGGGGCTGCCCGAGGGATTGTTCGCCAACGTAGTGCTGGGGCATGCCCAGACCGAGGCGCTGATCGGCTCGGGCAGGATCGATCACATCAACTTCACCGGCTCGGTGGAGGGCGGCAGGCGCATCGAGCACGCAGCGGCGGGCACCTTCGCGACCCTCGGGCTGGAGCTCGGCGGCAAGGACCCGGCCTATGTCCGGCCCGACGCCGATCTCGATTTCACCATTCCCGAGCTCGTCAGCGGGGCCTTCTTCAACTCCGGCCAGTGCTGCTGCGGCATCGAGCGAATCTATGCGCATGCGGATGTCTACGACCGGGTGGTCGAGGGGGTGACCGAGCTGACCAGGCAGTTCGTGGTGGGCAACCCGCTCGAGGAAGCGACGACGATGGGGCCCATGGCCCGCCCGCATTTCGCCGACATGGTGCGCGGGCAGAGCGAGGAGGCGTTGCGCAAGGGGGCGCGGGCCAATGTGAACATGCGGGTCGACAATGACGTGCCCGGCTCGCCCTACCTGGCGCCCGAGGTCCTGACCGGCGTCGATCACCAGATGGCGGTGATGCGCGAGGAAAGCTTCGGGCCGGTCGTGGGCATCATGAAGGTACGCGACGACGACGAGGCGATCGATCTGATGAACGACAGCCCCTATGGCCTGACCGCCTCGTTCTGGACGCGCGACACCGGTGCGGCCCTCGCGCTGGGCGCACGCGTGGAAACGGGCACGGTCTACATGAACCGCTGCGACTATCTCGATCCTGCGCTGGTGTGGACCGGCGTGAAGGAGACCGGCAAGGGCGCAACGCTTGGTAAGGTGGGATACGCGAACTTGACGCGACCGAAGAGCTTTCATTTGCGGGAGGGGTGAGGTCCCGGCTCGGGGGCCGGGGTTGGCGACGGGCCGCCTGCCACTCGGGGACCGCCGTCTCGCCTCGAACCGTTCCACTGGAGCGGGTTTTACGATGCATTGGCCCCA
>CAZNHG010000196.1:0-2793 GCA_964572555.1 uncultured Devosiaceae bacterium
ATGAGAAGGTCTTCGCCATCGATCTTGACCTCGGTGCCGGACCACTTGCCGAAGAGCACCCTGTCGCCCGGCTTGACGTCGGGAGCGACGAAGGCGCCCTTGTCATCGCGCGTGCCCGGCCCGACGGCGACAACTTCGCCCTGGGACGGCTTTTCCTTCGCGGTGTCGGGGATGATGATGCCGCCGGCAGTTTTTTCATCGGCGTCCACGCGGCGGACGAGGACTCGATCGTGAAGAGGACGGAACTGCATTGATTTCCTCCATATGCAGAACGCTGAATGAAATTCCGGCAGATCGCCTGCCGGAGCACGAGATATCTAGAGCCATTTTCGCCGGTTTCAAGTAGGCCCGGCGAAAATTTTGGCACTCGCTATGCGAGAGTGCTAACTACGCTATCGCCGCGTTTTGCGCTAGTCTTTTCGTGCATGACGGCGCGGCTGGCGCTTGAGTCCGAAATCCGATGCCAAATATCCGCGTGCCGGTGTGCGCGTGTGTAGTGAGAGCCCGATTTAAAAGTCGGTCGGGTCGGTCTGACGGGTCTTGTTTGGCCGTGAACGGCGGAAAATCGAAACCAATATGGTTGATATTGTCTCCAATTTTCCGCCGTTCACGATCAAAAATCCCTCGCCAGCCCTCAACCGCCGACTTTTAAATCGGGCTCTAAGCAACGGAACGGACGATGGACAAAGCGTTTCTCAGACAACTCGAGGGGTACGGCCTGACGACGGCCGAAATCCACTACCGCATGCCGGACCAGCTCTCGCTGCTGCAGATGTATGTCTGGCAGGACTACGACGTGGCGCCGGACTTTCCGGTGCTGAACGAGTTTCTCCAGTTCTGGGAGCGCGAGCTGGACGGCCCGCTTCATTCCGTTACCGTTGCGCACAAGAAGCTGATCCATCCGGCGGAGCTCCAGGTGAGGGACGGGAAGTTCGTGATCCACTAGGGGCATTCCATTCCGGATGGGAACAGGGCGGTGCGTTTTTGCCTCCCGCTCTTCTCCCTCGGATCAAGTCCGAGGACGAGGAAGAAGCCGTGGGAGCGGGTGTGCCGGAACATGGTCTCACGTGCTGCCGCAAGTGGAGGCCCCCTCATCCGGACCTCCGGTCCGACTTCTCCCCGAGGGGGAGAAGAAGGGTGCCGTGGTGCCGGCGGCGGAGCTCTATTCCTCTCCCCCTCGGGGAGAGGTCGGCGCGCCAGCGTCGGGTGAGGGGGAGCCAAACGGTATAGCACCCGCGTCCCTTCACCTCGCCCCACCGGGGAGGGTGAGTGGGAGCTGAACGACGGGCATTGGCGCCTGCTGTGGCCTTGGCGGAGTGGGGCCGTTAGGGTGGCGGCGATTGCCATTTCGAGCCAAGAGGTTGCGCCATTACCCGGCTTCGCACCAGTACCGCCCATGCCGATCTCGGGCCGGCGTTTTTCGATGTCGTCGCGCCGGCGGAGTTTCCCGAGCATATCCTGCGCTACCGCAACCAGGGATGGGCGGAGAAGGTCGGGCTGGGGCAGCTCAGCGACGACGAGTGGCGCGATCATTTCGGTGCGTTCACGCCGCTGCCGGGGAGTTTTCCAGAGCCGCTGGCGCTGCGCTATCACGGGCATCAGTTCCAGACCTACAATCCCGATCTCGGGGACGGACGCGGATTCCTGTTCGCGCAGCTTCATGACGATGCCGGGCGGCTGCTCGATCTGGGGACCAAGGGCAGCGGGCAGACGCCGTGGTCGCGCGGGGCGGACGGACGGCTGACCCTGAAGGGCGGCGTGCGCGAGGTGCTGGCGACCGCCATGCTGGAAGCGGCGGGGGTCGACACGTCGAAGAGCTTTTCGCTGATCGAGACCGGGGAGGCGCTTTACCGGAACGACGAGCCGTCGCCGACACGCTCCTCCGTGCTGGTGCGGCTGAGCCATTCGCATATCCGGATCGGGAGCTTTCAGCGGCAGCGTTTCCTCAAGGACGAGGGGGCGCTGGAGCGGCTTCTGGATCATTCGATCACGCACTACCTGCCCGAGTGTGCGCGGGAGACGCGGGAAGGCCGGGTCGCGGCGTTTCTCGAGGCGGTGTGCGAGAGGGTGGCGCGCACGGGCGCGCAATGGGTGGCGGCCGGGTTCGTGCACGGGGTGCTGAATTCCGACAACATCAACATAACCGGCGAGAGCTTCGATTACGGGCCGTGGCGGTTTCTGCCGCACTACGATCCGGAGTTCACGGCGGCGTATTTCGACCAGACCGGGCTTTATGCGTTCGGGCGGCAGCCGGATGCGCTTGCGTGGAACCTGACGCGGCTCGCGGAGTGCCTGGTGCCGCTGGGCGAGCATGCCGAGATCGAGCGGGCGCTCAACACGTTCTGGCCGGCGTTCCAGCGCGCGTTGCCGCGGGCCTATCTCGACCGGCTGGGGCTGGAATCGGCGGGGGAGGCCGAGGACCGCAAGCTGATCGAGGCGCTTCTGACGTTCCTGGGGCAGTCGCAGGCGCCTTACGAGCAGGTGCTGTTCGACTGGCGCGGGGGCATGGAGAGCGCCGAGCGGGCGGCCGGCAGCCCGGTTGCCGAGGCTTACAAGCAGGAAATGTTTGCGCCGGTGCGCGAGGCGCTGAAGGGGTTCGTGCCGAACGGGGCGGGCGTGGCGGAGCATCCGTACTTCGCGCGGCAGGCGCCGCGGACGATGCTGATCGAAGAGGTGGAGGCAATCTGGGCCGCGATTGCCGAGGATGACGACTGGTCGGCGTTCGACGGCGCGTTGCGGGAGATCGCGGAGATGCGGGAGGCCTATGGCAATGGGTGAGGGGCCCACCAGAGA
>CAZNHG010000196.1:2893-6242 GCA_964572555.1 uncultured Devosiaceae bacterium
GGGTTCTATGCCGTCTCCGGAACCGTCCCGGTCAGTTTGTCCAGCCGCCGGCGGTCTTCGTGCATTTGCAGGAAGACGCGGTAGTCGGCTTCGTAGGCTCCGGCGAGATCGGGGTTGGGCCGGCGCGGCGGGCCGAGGGCGCTGAGCTTTTCGCAGGCGGTGGCGAGGTCGGGGTAGAGGCCGGCGGCGGAAGCGGCGGTCATGATGGTGCCGCGGATGACAGCGTCGTAGGAATCCTGGGTGACGACGGCGCAGCCGGTGGCGTCGGCGTAAAGCTCCATCAGGAGCGGGTTGCGGGTGTGGCCGCCGGCGATGTGCAACGTGTCGATGCCGTAGCCGCGTTCGTTCAGGGCTTCGAGGATATGCCTGAGGCCCAGCGCTATGCCGACGGCGGTGCGCCAGTAGAGGCGGCACAGGCTGTCGAAGGAGCTGTCGAGGGTGAGCCCGGAGATGACGCCGACGGCGTCGGGTTCGGCCAGGGGCGAGCGGTTGCCGTGGAAGTCGGGCAGGACGTGCAGGCGGGCGGCGAAGTTTGCGCCCTCGATGGCGCGCAGCTCGCCCACGCGGGCGATGATGCGCCGGTGCATCTCGGCGGTCGGCTCGCCGCCCGCGGAGTGCCAGCGGATGATGTGGTCGAGCAGGGCGCCGGTGGCCGACTGGCCGCCCTCGTTGAGCCAGGTGCCGGGCAGGACGGCGCCGTAGTACGGTCCCCAGACGCCGGAGATGGGGCGCGGCTCGACGGACAGCGCCATGATGCAGCTCGAGGTGCCGGCGACGAGGCCGAGATGGCGGTGCAGGTCCTCGGGGCGGTTGGCGAAGGCGCCCAGAATGCCGAGCGCGCCGGCGTGGGCGTCGACCATGCCGGTGGCGACACTGCAATTGGTGGTCAGGCCGAGATCGGCGGCGGCCCCGGGTGTGAGCGGGCCGATGCGGGCGCCCGAGGAGCTGGCCTGGTTCGGCAGTCGGGCGCGGTCGAACAGGTCGGCGATGTCGAACCGCTCGAAGAAGTCGCGGCGCCAGCCGTCCTCCTCGTGGGCGAGGAAGCACCATTTGGCGGTGAGGGTCGATTGCGAGCGCGCGAGGGAGCCGGTGGCCTTGAAGGTCATGAAGTCGGCGAGATCGAGCATCTTGCCCGCCCGGTCCCAGACGTCGCGCATGTGGCGCTTGAGCCAGACGAGCTTGGGGACCTCCATTTCCGGGCTGATGACGCCGCCGGAGTATTTCAGCACCTCATGTCCGGTTTCGGTGATTTCCCGGGCTTCCCGCATGGCGCGGTGGTCGAACCAGGCGATGGTGTCGAGTTCGGGGTCGCCGCCGGGGCCGATGCCCAGCCCATCGTTGTTCTCGTCGAGCACGACCATCGAGCAGGTGGCGTCGAAGCCGATGCCCACCACGTCAGCGCCGTCGGCACGGGCATCGCCGAGGGCTTCGCGGACGGCCTCGCAGGTGCGGGTCCAGATCTGTTGCGATGAATAGGCGCCGAAATCGCCGCCGTTGCGGTGAACGTCGATGGGGCGCTCGGTGCGGGCGCGAAGCGTGCCCGTCTCGGTCACGAGACCGGCACGCACGCTGGCGGTGCCCACGTCGACGGCGAGCAGGAGCTTTTCCGATCCGCCGGACGCGGCGGGAGCGGGGCGGGCGGCTTCCACGACGCCGGGCAGGCCGCTCATGGCATCGAGCGTGAAATCGGGTTCGAGCGCGGCGATGGTGTCGTAGAGGTTGGCGCGGGCGATGTGCTCGCCGCCGGTGAAGGCGACGACGCGCATGCCGGCGGCTTTTGCAGCGCGGATGCCTGAGGGGCTGTCCTCGACGACGAGGCACTGTTCGGGCGCGACGCCGCAGGTGCGGGCGGCGTGCAGGAACAGGTCGGGCGCCGGCTTGCCGTTCGCGACCTGGGCGGCGGAGAAGATGCGGCCCTCGAACCGGGGGAGCAGGCCCGTCACCTCGAGGCTGAGGCGGATCCGTTCGGGCTGGCTGGAGGAGGCGACGCAGATGCCGAGGTCGGCGGGCAGGGCGTCGAGGGCGGCGGCGATGCCATCCATGGGCCCGAGTTCGGCGCGGAACAGCGCGAACAACCTGTCGCGCATTGTCTGGAGGGCCGCGTCGTTCAGTTCGAGCGTGTGCTCGTTGCGCAGGGTGTTGCGGACCGTCGCGAGGCTGCGGCCGAGGAAGTGCTCGTAGGCGTCGTTCTCGCTGTAGTCGAGGCCGTGCTCGGCGAGCGTTTCGAGCATGACGCGCATCGACAGCGGCTCGCTGTCGACCAGCACGCCATCGCAGTCGAAAATGACGAGTTTGACCGGAGATGCCGAGGCTGCCACGTGTCCTCCCGAAGCGCAACTTTCTCCCCCCGGGCAGGGCATCTAGAGCGTGTCGCGCTGAACTGCATTCAGCCCGACACCCTCAAGTCTTTGGTTTGTCGCGCGTCCGAACCGAAAAAGTGGGTACCACTTTTTCTGGACACGCTCCAGTTCACCCGGCGAGATAGCGTTCCAGCGTTGCTTTCGTGCCGTCGGCCCAAAGGGCTTTCAGCGCGGTGGTGAAAGCATGGACATAGGCGGGCGATTTGGCAAGCGCGCCAAAGATATCCGGCATGGCGAGGAAGGCTTCGGGATCGTCCCTGGCGGCGCGGGCGCGCTCCTGCAGGCGGTCCCAGGCGGGGTCGTTCGGGGCGATTTCGGCGCCGCTGTCGGTCGTCCCGTAGCAGTAGCGGCACCACATGGCGGAGACGAGCGCGAGGCCGGCGATGTTCTTGTCGTCGCCCAGCCGGTCGCCGACCGTGGGCAGGATGAACTTGGGCTGGCGGTTGGAGCCGTCGAGGCACAGGCGCCGCACGGTGTCGCCGACCGTGGGGTTGGCGAAGCGCTCCTGGACCGTGCGGAAATAGGCGGCGAGATCGGTGCCGGGCACCGGGGGGACGGCGGGTATGATTTCCTCGGTCTCGAGCTTTTTCAGGAAGTCCGCGATGAGCGGTTCGGCCATGGCTTCGTGGACATATTCGATGTCCATCAGGCCGGCCGGATAGGCGATGGCGGCGTGGCCGCCGTTGAGGATGCGGATCTTCATCAGCTCGTAGGGGGCGACATCGTCCACGAAGGTGACGCCGACCCGATCGAGAGCGGGACGGCCAAGGGGGAAATCGTCCTCGACGACCCACTGGCGGAAGGTCTCGCAGGCGACGGGGGCGGTGTCGGCGATGCCGTAGTCGCTGGCGACCATCTCGCGCTCGCGCGGACCGGTGGCCGGGGTGATGCGGTCGACCATGGAGTTGGGGAAGGCGACCTCGGCGCGGATCCACGCGGCGAGGTCGACATCGAACAGATCCGCGACGCCAGCCACCGCGTCCTCGCAG
>CAZNHG010000197.1:0-6240 GCA_964572555.1 uncultured Devosiaceae bacterium
CTAACCTACTGAGCTAAGGCGGCATGGCTTTCGCGAACCGGGCGGAACATAGGGCGACTTGCCCCATGTGACAAGGCCGAATTTTCCCGCCCCGTGCATGCCCCGGCGCCACCCGGCGGACCGCTTAACCATGCGCGCGATCGGTAGTGCTTGCGGCCTTTCAGCTTATGGACCCCGGCGCATCCACACGATATCTAAGAAACAGTGAAGTTTTCGCCCGATCTGTGTCAGATTGACACAATTCGGGTGTGAGTGCGAGTTGCAATGGGTCTCGACTGGATCAATTCCGCCGCGGGGGAGAGGGCGCTCGGCCATCTGACCGACCCCCGCCCGGCATGGCTGTGGGCACCGGACGGGGACCGCCCCGTCTGGGCCAATCCGGCTGCCCTGTTGTACCGCGCCAAGATCAAGAAGCAAGGCCTCAGGCGCGGCGCTCCGCTCGTGCCGATCAAGGGTCAGGTCGGCCGCGCCATCCGCCTCGGCGCACCCGGCCGCACCAGCCTGTCGCGCATGCGCTTCCTCGCCGGGGAGAAGCCGGTCTCGGCGACCTGCTCGTGCACACCGCTCCGGGACGCGCACGGCACCGTCCTGCTGCTCGTCGTCGGCGTCGATCCCATCGATAAAGAGGTCATGACGGAGCACGGCCTGAGCGAGGCCCTGGTCACGGAGTCCCTTGGCACCAATACGCCCTTCCAGCTCCGCGACGCCGAAAACGCCCTGGTCGCCGCCTCGGACTCCGACCGCGACTTCGAAGCCCCCGACGCCCGCACCCTCACTGCCGGCCCCGACGGCGCCCGCCTCGCCTTGTTCACCGAGACCGCGGCACAAGAGGAGACCGCGGACGAGCCCGGCGAGACGCCACCGGAAGAACCGGCCGCCGAAAGCGCGCCCGAGCCCGAACCGGCACCGTCGCCCGCTCCCGCCCGCTCGGGTTTCGCCAGCCTGGTCGGCCGCCTCTCCGAGGACGCGCACCTCTACACCCCGCTCGGTCCCGAGGATGACGCGCTTCCCGAGGGCATGGAGGTGCCCGCCCTCACCTACAAAACCGCTGCGGAGGAACCCGAACCGGCCGAAACGGCAATCGCGGACTCCGCAACGGACGAAACGGAAGATGTGCCCGCCCCCGAGCCGTCCCGGGCGGATGAAACCGGGGGCGTCGCGGCCGATGAGCAGGATACCTCCTGGCCGCCCCTGCCCGAAATCGAGCAGCCGATGTGGCGCATCACCGGCCGCGGCTTCATTGCAACCAACGACACGGATCAGCCCGGCGACTTCGCCCCGGAGGACCCCGCCCCCGAGGAACGCGTCGAATCCGCCGAAACCATCGAGGCCGAAGCCGAGGACGAAACAGACGCGGAACCGGCCGGGACCCCTGCCCCGCCGGCCTTCGACCCCGACCAGGAAAAGGTCTCGCGCTACAATTTCGAGGAACTCTCGCGCATCCTCGCCGACCGCATCGGCCACGACCGCATGCCGGACAACGACGAACCGGCGGAGGACGCCGGAGAGAGCCCCGCCCCAGAGCCGCGCGACCAGGGCGAACTGATCAATCTCAGCGACGAGGCGCTGGTGCTCAACCGGCTGCCGCTGGGGCTGATGATCTTCCGCGACCAGGAGATCGTCTTCGCCAACCGCGCGCTCACCGAACTCGTCGGTTATCCCGACACGGCCAGTCTGCGCCGCGCCGGCATGTCCGCGCTGTTCCCCACCACGCCCGAGACCGGCAGCGACGCCGGCCCGATCACCCACCTCGCCCACCGCGACGGCACGCAGGTCCCGGTCGCCGCGCGGCTGCAAACGATCACGTGGCAGGGCCGCCCCGCCTTCCTGCTGTCCGCCCGCGCCGAAACCGGTTCGCAGGGCGTCGAGGCGGCCGTGCGCGGCTTCGCGGAAACCCTCGCGGCCACCGAGGGCAACGGGTTCTTCGAGACCAGCCGCGCCGGCATCATCGACAGCATCTCGGGCCGCGGCGCGGCGCTGTTCAAGCGCACGCCCGACGTCCTGATCGGCCGCCCCATCCTCGCGCTCGTCGCCCACGAGTCGGCTTCGGCCCTGCGCGGCTTCTTCAATCGCCCGGCCCGCTTCGCCGAAACGTCGCGGCCGAGCATCGTGGTGCGCAGCGTCGACCCGCGCCTCGAGATCGTCCTGTTCGCCGAGGGCCAGGCGGGCATCGTCACCGGCTATTTCGGCATCGTCCAGCCGGTCGCCGGCGCTCCCGCCCACACCGCCGACACGGAAGTCCGGGACGGCATCGACCCCGCGATTCTCAGCCGCCTCAGCCGCGGCATCCGCCGCCCGCTCAACGCCATTGTCGGCTTTGCCGAGCTCATCCGCTCGAACGCCTTCGGCCCCATCGAGAACCCGCGCTACAACGAGTACGCCCGCGACATCAAGTTCGCCGGCAAGGAGATCACCGGCGTGCTCGATGAGCTCGAGGACTTCGTCGATCTCAACTCGGGCAGCTACAGGTCGGCCGCCGCCGATTTCGATCTCGGCATCCTTCTCGACACCTGCATGGCCCGCGTCCGCCACCAGGCGGGGCAGGCCCGCGTTCTGGTACGCAGCGCCATTTCCGAGCGCCTGCCGCATATCCGCGCCGATGAAGCCTCCCTCGGCCAGGCGATCCTCAATCTTCTCGCCAGCGCCATCAGCCAGACCCCGCAGGGAGGGCAGGTCGTCCTGTCCGCCCAGCGCGAGGACGATGGCGCCGTCGTCATCCACGTGCGCGACTCCGGCACGTCCGGGGGCGAACTCGCCGAGCGCTTCGTCGTCTTCCGCGACGGCACCGACGAGACGGGGGAAAGGCGCGCGCCCGTCCAGTCGAGCGTGGGCCTCGCCCTCACCCGCTCGCTGCTGGCGGTCAACACCTGCTCGCTCAGTGTCGACCTCTCGACCGGCCACGGTACGCTGCTCAGCCTCACCATCCCCGCCGAACTCGCCGTCGGTTCCGCCTGATCCCGGCGGAATCCGGTTCGGCTACACCTCTGTTTTCGCTTCACATTCCCGTCGAAGTTTTGAGCCATTCAAAACTACACGACCCCAATAACATATTGTTTTTGCATGCTTTCTTGACACGCAGCAAAAGAAACGCGAAAAGGAGCGCGCTTGCGCGGGACCTTGAATCCCGCCCCAGGAAGGAGAATCCTATGAACCCCATCAAGCGCCCCGCGGCCGCCATTCTGAGCACAGCCGCCATTCTCTCCGCGACCGCGGCTTTCGCCCAGAGCGGCGAGGTGAATATCTACAGCTACCGCCAGCCCGAGCTGATCGCCCCGCTCCTCGACACCTTTACCGAGGAGACCGGCATCGAAACGCAGGTGCTCAATCTTTCCGACGGCATTCTGGAGCGCATGCAGGCCGAGGGCGAGAACTCGCCGGCCGACGTGATCCTGACCGTCGATATCGGCCGTCTCACCGGCGTCAAGGAAGGCGGCGTGACCCAGCCCGTCGACAGCGATGTGATCGCCGGAAACATCCCCTCCCAGTATCGCGACCCGGAAAACCACTGGTTCGGCCTGACCATGCGCGCCCGTGTCGTCTATGCCTCGCGCGACCGTGTCGAGCAGGACGCGATTACCTACGAGGAACTGGCCGATCCCGAGTGGGAGGGGCGCGTCTGCACCCGCTCCGGCCAGCACGTCTACAATATCGCCCTGTTCGCCTCGATGATCGCGAACAACGGCGCCGAGGCGACAGAGGAATGGCTGTCCGGCCTGAAATCCAACCTCGCCCGCACCCCCAGCGGCAACGACCGCGCCCAGGCCCAGGGCATCTATTCGGGTGAGTGCGACGTCGCGCTCGGCAATTCCTACTATGTCGGGCTGATGCGCACCAACGAGGAAAATCCCGAGCAAAAGGACTGGGAAGCCTCGATGAAGGTACTCTTCCCCAACGCCGAGGGCCGGGGAACCCACGTCAACCTCTCGGGCATGGCCATGGCGAAGAACGCCCCGAACCGCGAGAACGCGCTCGCGCTCATGGAGTTCCTCTCAAGCCCGGAGGCCCAGGAAATCTACGCCGAGCAGGTCTTCGAATACCCGCTGGGCCCCGATGCCGAACCCTCCGGCATCGTCAAGAGCTTCGGCACGCTCAACCCCGACACCCTGCCGCTGCAGGACATCGCCGACAATCGGGCCGAGGCTTCGCAGATGGTCGACCGGGTCGGGTTCAATGACTGATCGCGAGCAGCGCGCCGGATGACGCTGGCCGCTCCGCCACCACGGGGCAGGACCCGCCGGGTCCTGCCCTTTGCCGTTTTCGGGGACGGGTTTTCCCTCGTCGCCTGCATCGTGGCGCTGTTCGTCGCCATGCCCATCGCCGCGCTCGCCATCATCGCCGCCTCGGGCAATCTCGACAGCCTGCATCATGTCGCCACCACCGTGCTGCCGCGCGCGGCCACGATCACCGCCCTGCTCCTCATCGGTCTTGCGCTTCTCACGGGCCTCATCGGCTCGGTCTGCGCCTGGCTCATCTCGTTCTTCGACTTTCCCGGCCGGCGCATCTTCGCCTGGGCGCTCATGCTGCCGCTTGCCGTGCCGACCTATATAAGCG
The DNA here is from genome assembly GCA_964572555.1 of uncultured Devosiaceae bacterium. Taxonomy (GTDB): domain Bacteria; phylum Pseudomonadota; class Alphaproteobacteria; order Rhizobiales; family Devosiaceae; genus CAZNHG01. The sequence goes on from CAZNHG010000197.1 coordinate 4,552, forward strand.
CCTACGCCTTCGTCGAATTCTTCACCTTCACCGGCCCCGTTCAGGGCATGGTGCGTGCCCTGGGCGGCTTTTCCTCGGCACGCGACTACTGGTTCCCCGAAATCCGCTCCCTCCCCGGCGCGATCCTCGTTCTCGGGCTGGTTCTCTACCCCTATGTCTACATGTCCGTGCGCGCCCTTTTCTTCGTCCAGGGCCGCCGCGCCATCGAGGCGGGGCTCGTGCTCGGTGCTGGGCACCGGCGCATTCTCACGCGTATCCTGTTGCCCCTCGCCCGCCCCGCACTGGCACTCGGGGTGATCCTGGCGCTCATGGAGGCGATCAACGACATCGGCGCCATGGAGTTCCTGGGCGTGCGCACGCTCACCTTCACCATCTTCTCCACCTGGGTGCATCAGGGTGACTGGGCCGGTTCGGCGCAGTTGGCCCTTCTGCTCCTCGCCGTCGTCTTCGCCCTCATCATAGCCGAGCGCACCGCGCGCCGCGGGCAGCGCTATTCCGAGGTTGGCGGCGCCACCGCCTCCGCCCCGTTCGCGCGCATCAAACTGTCCCCCGGCCGCGCCACGGTCGCCTTTGTCGCCTGCTTCGTCCCGCTCGCGCTCGGCTTCGGTGTACCGTTCTTCACGCTGGGCACCTATGCCCTGCGCTATGTCGACCAGGGGTTAGATCCCCGCCTGACCAACGCCCTGATCACCACCGTCACACTCGCCGGCCTCGCCGCCATCATCACCGTGACGCTGGCCCTGTTGCTCAGCTACGCCGTGCGCGTCAGCGGCACGAAGATCACCAATGCCCTGGTGCGCACCGCCTCGGTCGGCTACGCCATGCCCGGCACCATCATCGCGCTGGGCATTTTCCTGCCCCTCGCCAGCCTCGACAATATCGTCGACGCGCAGATGCGCTCGATCTTCGGCATCTCGACGGGCCTGTTGATTACCGGCTCCGGCGCCACGCTCGTCTACGCCTATGTCGTGCGCTTCATGGCCGTGGCCGAGGGCTCCATCGACGGCGGCTTCAGAAAGATCTCCCCCAGCCTCGACATGGCCGCCTACTGCTACGGCCGCGGGCGCCTGCAGACCCTGCGCGAGGTCCTTCTCCCTCTCATGCACCCGGCGCTGGCGACGGCCGCCCTGCTGGTCTTCATCGACAGCCTCAAGGAGCTCTCCGCAACCCTGCTCCTGCGCCCCTTCGGCATCGAGACCCTGTCCATCTACATCCACGACCTCGCCTCCCGCGCCCGCATCGAACAGGCCGGCATCGCCTCGGTCATCATCATGGCCGCCGGCATCATCCCCGTCATCATCCTCTCCCGCACCACACTGCGAGACCGGACGCAGCAACCGGTCTGACCCAGCCGGCGCCACACGCCCGCGCTTACCATTCCCCCTTACCCCACCCACGCCGTCATTCCCGCGCAAAGCGGGAATCCAACCGAGCCGGCCGGTCGGGAAGGTGGCCGTGCTGTGGCAGGGCGTGTGTCTTGCACCGCAGCCGAGGTGCTGTGCCGCATCTGCCATTAGATTCCCATTTGCATGGGAATGACGGAGGGGATGGGGTTGGCCAAGGTGCCTCAAGTGCGCGCCTGCCGGGCGTTTGAGGGAATCTATCCTCGCAGTTTGCGGAGCAGGTATTCTTTGTCCCACGTACCCGCGGTCGAGCGGAGGTGCACACGAGCGCTTCGCGGGGACGGGC
>CAZNHG010000198.1:0-6198 GCA_964572555.1 uncultured Devosiaceae bacterium
CCGTGGGCGGTGGTGAACACGTTGTACATGTGCTTGCCGCCATCGATTGCGGCATCGCCCTCGAAGCCGTAGACCATGGACGCAAGGCCGTGGAAGATCTGAATGCCCGGCTCCGCCAGCTCCCAGCGCATGAACCCGGACATGACGCCCCCGATCACACCCGCCACGATGGCGAAGATCAGGTACATCGTGCCGATGTCCTTGTGGTTGGTGGAGTAGACATAGCGCCGCCAGCCCGTGGGATGGTCGTGCGCTTCGTCGTGGTGTGCAGCCTTAGCGTCAGCCATTGATCCTTACCCTCTTTCCGTGCATTGCGCGCGTTGCCCTCGGCGGGCCGCAGCGCCTGTTACAGCGACGCGAGCGTCGTATTGGCCTCGTCGACGTCGTCGCTCTCGCGCAGCGTCGACAGCCACTCGTCGAATTTGTCCTGGGAAACCACGTTGACCGTGATCGGCATGAAGGCGTGGTCCACGCCGCACAGCTCGGAACACTGGCCGTGATACTTGCCTTCCTTGCGGGCGTAGAACCAGGTCTCGTTCAGCCGCCCGGGCACCGCATCGACCTTGACGCCGAACGAAGGCACCGCGAAGGCGTGGAGAACGTCCGCAGCGGTCACCTGCAGGCGCACCGTGGTATTCACCGGCACGATCATCTCGTTGTCGACGGTCAGAAGCCGCGGCTCGCCCTCTTCGAGGTCTTCCTCGGCAACGAGGTAGGAATCGAAGCCGACGTTTTCCTGCTCTTCCGTCTCCGCGGCGTACTCGTAGTTCCAGTACCACTGGACGCCCGTCGCCTTGATGGTCAGCTCCGGCGCCGGCACGTCCACCTCGCCCCAGGAGAAGATATTGCTTCCCAGGTACTTGCGCTCGCCGTCCGGCATGGTCATCTGATCGGCCAGAACGCCGAAGGACGGAATGGCGATCACGATCAGGATCAGGATCGGCACGACCGTCCAGATCACCTCGATGACCGTGTTGTGGGTGAACTTCGACGGGGTGGGATTGGCGCGATGGTTGAAACGGATGATAACGATCGCCAGAAGCGCCAGCACCAGCAGCACGATGGCGCCGATGATCCACATCAGCAGCCCGTCGTGGAAGGTATGGATGGAATCCATGATCGGGGTCACCGATTCCTGCAGCCCGATTGCGCCCGGCGTGGGCTTGCCGGCCTCGGCCAGGGCCGCGCCCGGCAACGTGGCGACGAACACCGCCAGCGCGGCTTGAATGAGACGGAAAAACGATCCGGTCACCTGAATCTCCCCTGAAATCCCGTATGGTTCAGTCGGCCCCTGCCCGCCGCGCATGGTCCTGCCATAAGACAGCCACCCGACTCAGAAGGCGGGGCAAGATGCGATTGGAGTGACCTAAACCACATCCCGCCTCAATAGGCAATTCCGTTGCAGGTCCGGCATGTGCGTCATATTGCACCGTTCCCGCACGAGGCTCTTGAATGCCTCATGCTTGCCGCACTTGCCATGAACGACTGCCCGCGTAACGCCGTTCATGGCCCCGTTTTGGCCCCGGTTGTGGTTGACAAAGCGGCGGCGGCCAAACAACACATTGTAAGTGCCGCGAACCGGCACAGATTCGTCAGGAGCCCAAAGCGCCGTGCGACACCTCATCCGCAATTGTGCCGCCCTGGCGGCCCTCGCCGCCACCCTTGCCCTTCCCGCCGCGCCGGCCCTGTCACAGGGCGTCGTCAAGCAGACGCACGGCGACTGGCAAATGAGCTGCGACACTCCGCCGGGCGCCAGCTTCGAGCAATGCGCCATCATCCAGAACGTCACCGCGGAGGATCAGCCCAATGTAGGGCTGAGCGTGATCGTGCTGAAAACGGCGGACGGCCAGTCGCGCCTGCTGCGCGTGCTCGCGCCGCTGGGCGTTCTCCTGCCCAACGGGCTGGGGTTGAATGTCGATGGCGAGGATCTGGGCCGCGTCGCCTTCGTGCGCTGCCTGCCCAATGGCTGCGTGGCCGAGGTCATTCTCGACGACGAACTGATCGAGACGCTGTCCACCGGCGACCAGGCGATCTTCGTGGTGTTCCGCACGCCCGAGGAGGGCATCGGCATCCCCGTCTCGCTCAACGGCTTCGAGGAAGGCTTCGACGCCCTGCCCTGACCCTTTACTTCCTGCACGCGAATCCCGCGCACGAAAAAGCCGGGCGCGGCCGCCACGCGTGACGGTCCGGCCCGGCAGTCTAGTCAGGGAAGGCTGATGGGACATGCAGCCTTACATCAAACATGCGATAGGGAACTCGTATAAACCCGGTCTCATGTTCGATTCAGTGCGTCACGCCTGGTGACTGTCGAACGCAGAGATAGGGACAACCTCTCCGCTCCGCAAGCGTGACGCGATGACCAAAGCGGCCTAGATTTTCCAGGCAGCGGCCCGCTCGTTGCGCAGCTTCGCAAGATACGACAGGCCGTTCCTGCCCTTGCGGCGTGCCGTCGCGACGTCGAGGCGGGTCAGCCCGATATCGTTCAGGCGGGCGTCGTCGAGAGCGGCCAGCTCATCGAGACCGGACTGACGCGAAAACGGGTTAAGAAAGGACATCTTGTTTCTCCAGGGGGATTGCCTGTCCGGTTACGACCGGGGCGTACCGGCCTTCTTCTGGGCGGCCGCACGCTTGCGGCTGCGCAGCCAGTCGGCGACGGCGGTGACGGGGATCAGGGTTTCGGCGAGCTGCGAAGACTGCTCGCTGTTCAGCAAGAAGTTCATGGCGATTCTCCATCTCGGAATGCAGCCCTTGCGGGGCGGACCTTCATAGCGCGGCAGGGCGACCGTCCTGTCGACGAATGCCCATATAGGGGCTTGCCCTTCATCATTCAAACAAATAGATTTTATTGTCATGATCAATTTCGTTGATGGATATTTCTGATGGCCTCGCCCCTCGACCTCGACCAGCTGCAGACGTTCTGCGTGGTCGCCGATTGCCAGAGCTTCACCGAGGCGGCGCGCCGGGTGCACAAGACGCAGTCGGCGGTGTCCATGCAGATCAAGCGGCTCGAGGACCGGCTGGGTCAGCCGCTGTTCAAGCGCGACGGCCGCAACGTCACGCTGACCGCCGAAGGCGAACTCCTGTACGCCCGCGCCCGCCGCATGCTGCGCATCAATGCCGACATCGTCGACGTGTTCGCTCACGGCGACCTCGCGGGCAATATCCGCTTCGGCGTGCCGGACGATTATGCCGTCAAGCTACTGCCGGTGATCCTGTCGAGCTTTCAAAAGACCAATCCCAAGATCACGGTCGACGTACGGTGCGCCCCTTCCGAGGAACTGCTGGAGAACATGCGCACCGGCAAGTACGACCTCATCGTGTTCACGCAGGGGACCATGCACGAATTCGGCGAACTGTTCCGCACCGAGCCGATGTACTGGGTCGCCAGTCACGGCGGCGCCGCGCTCGCGGCGGACCCGCTTCCGCTCGCCTGCGGCGGCCAGCACTGCGCCTGGCGGCGCGATGCCGTCAACGCCCTCGACCGCTCCGGCCGCGACTACCGCATCGCCTACACCTCCTCCAACGCCACCGCGATCCTGAGCGCCGTGCTCTCGGACCTCGCCATCGGCGTGCTGCCCGAAAGCGCACTGCAGCCCGGCATGCGCGTGGTTTCCGAGGAAAAGGACCTGCCCCGCCTGCAGGATGCCCAGATCGCGCTGATGCGGGCGAGCCACGCCTATGGCGGCATCTACGACGCGCTCGCCACCCACATCGTCTCGCAGATGGGCAATCTCGAGGGTCACGCATCCCGCGCCGCACCGGCGGCCGAGTAACGAGCCGGCTCTCGAGCCCGTACGGCGCATGCCGGGCAACGGCCCGGAACGCTACTCCGCGTCCGGCGTCTCCGCCGTCCCGTCGATGATGGCCTGCGAGAGCGTCTCGATGAGCTTGTGCCCGTCGCGCTGGAACGCCCGCGCCTGCACCACCCTGTCTTCGTGGCCGGCGGTCTGGGGCAGCACATAGTCCTTCAACAGCGTGCCGAAGGCGTGATTGATCCGCGCGTCGATCCGCATGAACGCGATCACCGTCTCGATCTCGGCAGGCGAGAACCGGGTCATCAGCGCAGTGTTGAGATCGGCGTGGTGGCCGAACAGACGGTTGGCGATGATCGAGGCCTCGTCCGTGATGGCGATCCAGATCTTGCGCCGGTCGGTCTCGTCGCGGCTGCGCCGCACATAGTCGAGCGCCTCCAGCCGGTCGATCACCGCCGTCACCGCCCCCGTCGTCAGCCCGCTCTCCACCGCGAGCTGCCCCGGCGTCAGCGGCCCCAGCCGATCGATGATGTCCATGCAGCGCGCATCCGTGCGGTTGATTCCCATGGACTGGGCACACGCCTCGTCGAACAGGTCGGCGGCCGTTTGCGATTCCCGTGCCGCCTCCTTGAGCCGGAGGCCGAGAGAGAACTGCCTTTCTCTTGACGCTTGATTATCTTTACTCATAAGATATTTATACACCAAGATAACAGACGTGGTCCAGCCAAGATGCCCAGCGAGTCCCCTGCACCGGCCGCGACGCCGATGATCGAGGCGCATGGCCTCAAGCACACCTACAGGATGCGCGGCAAATCCATCGAGGCGGTTCAGGGTATCGATCTTCGGGTCGATACCGGCGAGATCGTGGGCTTTCTCGGTCCCAACGGCGCGGGGAAGACCACCACGCTGAAAATGCTGTGCACCCTGCTCGAGCCGACCGACGGCGAGGCCAGTGTCGCCGGGCTGGACCTGCGCAAGGACCCGCTGGGCGTGCGCCGCCGCATCGGCTATGTCTCGCAGAACGGCAGTACCTTCGGCGTCGCCAGGGCGGGCGACGAGATCGTGTGGCATGCCGAGCTCTACGGCATCGACCGCCGGACCGCCCGCAAGCGCGGGCACGAGCTGCTCGAGGCCTTCGACCTCGCCGATGTGTGGGACCGCAAGTGCAACGCCCTCTCGGGCGGCCAGCGCCGGCGGCTCGACATTGTCATGGGGCTGATCAACCGGCCGCAACTCGTGTTTCTCGACGAACCCTCGACCGGCCTCGACCCGCAATCACGCGCCAATCTGTGGGATCATGTCCGGCGCCTGCGCGACGAGTTCGGCACGACCGTGTTCATCACCACGCACTACATGGACGAAGCCGACTCCCTCTCCGACCGGCTTCTCGTCATCGACCACGGCAGGATCGTGGGCGAAGGCACCCCGAAACAGCTGAAGCACACCGTCTCGGGCGATCTCATCACCCTGACCCTGCGCGACAACGAGGACGCGGCCACCTCCGCGAAGACCGGCGGTGCGCTCGACGGCGCCGCCGAGCCGATGATCGAGGGCAATGTCGTGCGCCTGCAGGTTCCCGACGGCGCCGCCGCCCTGCCCAGGCTCCTGAGCGCGCTCGCGAGGGAAAACGTCGAGGCCATCGGCGTGGAGGTCGCCCAGCCCACCCTCGACGACGTCTTCCTCACCCTCACCGGCCACTCGCTGCGCGACTGATCAAGGAACGCCCCCGATGCTCAAATACACGCGCGACAGCTACGTCGTTTTCAAACGCGCCATGGTCCTGTCGCTCCAGAACCCGGTCTGGGCGGTGATCTCCATCCTCCAGCCCATCCTCTACCTCACCCTGTTCGGCCCGCTGCTCGAAACCATCGCCAACACGCCGGGCTTTCCGCCGGGCGACGCCTGGCAGATCTTCGTGCCGGGCCTGCTGGTCCAGCTCGGCATCTTCGGCGCCTTCTTCGTGGGTTTCGGCATCATCGCCGAATGGCGGGCCGGGGTGATCGAGCGCATGATGGTCACGCCCGTCAGCCGCACCGCCCTGATCACCGGCCGTGTGCTGCGCGATGCCGTGATGATCGTGGTACAGGGCCTGATCCTGGTTGGCGCCGGCTACGTCTTCGGCCTGCGCATCCCTCTCGGCGCGTTGATCGCCGGCCTCGCCGTCATCGCCGTTCTCGGCGCCGCCTTCGCCTATTTCTCCTACGCCGCCGGCCTGGCGCTCAAGAGCGAGGACGCGCTTGCGCCAATGGTCAACTTCTTCGCACTGCCGATCCTGCTGCTCTCCGGCATCCTGCTGCCGATGAGCCTCGCCCCGCGGTGGCTGCAGATCCTGTCCGGCATCAACCCGTTCAAGCACGTGGTCGACGCCATGCGCGCCATCTTTCGCGGCGACATGCTCTCCGGCACCGCGCTGCTCGGCGTGGCGCTCGTCATCGCCGTCATGCTG
>CAZNHG010000199.1:0-6076 GCA_964572555.1 uncultured Devosiaceae bacterium
GAACACGCCGACATTCTTGACCAGAGCCCGCCCAATGGCGACGCGCTGGCGCTGGCCGCCCGAGAGCTGGCCCGGCTTGCGGTCTAGCAGCGGCTCGATCTGCAACAGCTTCGCCGCCCAGGCGATGCGCCGCTCCACCTCGGCCTTGTCGAGCTTGGCCGCGGCCAGCCCGAACTTGAGGTTCCCGCGCACCGTCTTGGTCGGATAAAGCGCATAGGACTGGAACACCATGGCGAGTTCCCGGTCCTTGGGATCGAGCCCGGTGACGTCCCGGCCCCCGATGGTGATCCGCCCGTCCGTGACCTCCAAGAGTCCCGCGAGCAGGTTCAGCAGCGTGGTCTTGCCGCAGCCCGAAGGGCCGAGCAGCACCAGGAAGTCCCCGTCGTCGACCGAGAGATTGAGGTCCTCGAGAACCGTGACGGCGCCGTAGGCCTTGGTGATGTGCTCGAAGTGTACCTGTGGCATGAATGCGTGACCCCATCAGCCCTTGATTGCGCCGGCGGTGATGCCCTGCACGAACAGCTTGCCGACGATGAAGTAGATGACGAGCGGCGGGATCGCGGTGAGAAGCGCCGCCGCCATGTTCTCGTTGTAGGAGACCGTGCCCGTCGACACGGTGATGATGTTGGCCAGGATCACCGTCATGGGCTGGACGCCCAGCCCGCCGAAGGTGACCCCGATCAGGTAGTCGTTCCACACATTGGTGATCTGCAGGATCAGCACCACGATCAGGATGTTGCCCGACATCGGCACGATGATCTCCCGGAAAATCTGCCAGAACGAGCCCGAATCCATGATCGCCGCGCTCATGATCTCCTGGGGAATGTCCTTGTAGTAGTTCCTGAAGATCAGGGTGAGCACGGGCATGCCCATGATCGAATGCACGATCGCCACCGCCCACAACGTGCCGTAGATGTTGAACGTCGTGGTCATGATGATGAGCGGGAACATGATGATCTGGAACGGCACGAAGGCGCAGATGAACAGGATGAACAGGAACGGGCCCGCCCATTTCACGTTCCACAGCGCCAGCGCATAGCCGGTGACCATGGACAGCGTTATCGAGATGATCAGCGAGGGAACCAGGATCGAGACCGAGTTCCAGAAACCTACCTTCAGCCCGTTGCAGTTGATCCCCGAACACGCATGGTTCCAGGCGTGATCCCACGCCTCGAGCGTCCAGACATGCGGCAGGGCGAACATCGCCCCTTCCCGGATCTGGTCCATCGTCTTGAACGAGGTGACGATCACCACGTAGAGCGGCACGCAGAAGAACAGCGCGCACATGGTCAGAAACACCAGGATCGCGATGGAGCGCGGCGAAATCCGCTTCTTCTTGCGCGGGAAATAGGGCGCACGGTCCACCGCCACCTCGACGCCACGCCTGCGGCCTGCCGTCATCTGTGTCATCGGGCCGCCTCCTCGGAACGCCGGCGCAGCCAGGCCGTCAAGAGAATGAGGGGCAGGAACACCGCCGCGGTGATCACCAGCATCATGGTGGCCGCCGCCGAGGCGTAACCCAGATTCCCCTTGGCCGAGAGCGCGTTGATGGTGAAATAGGCCGGCACGTAGGTCGACTGCCCCGGCCCCCCGTTCGTCATGGCGACCACGACGTCATAGGCCTTGATCACCCCGAGCGAGAGAAGGATCGCGCAGGTGATGAAGGTGAACTTCATCATCGGGATGATGATCTCGAGATAGAACCGCCAGAAGCTCACCCCGTCGAGCCGCGCCGCGCTCCAGATCTCGGTGTTGATGCCTTTGAGACCCGCCAGCATCAGCGCCATGTAGAAGCCCGAACTCTGCCAGACCGAGGCGAGAATGATGCCGTAAATCGCCGTGTCTGCGCTCGACAGCCAGGAAAAGTTGATCCAGGTCAGCCCCATCTCGTGCAGGACGTGCTCGACCCCGAAATCGGGATTGAACATCCAGCGCCACGCCGCACCGGTCACGATCAGCGAGATCGCCAGCGGATACAGGAACAAGGTGCGGAAAAAGCTCTCCCCGCGCCGCTCGCGGTCGATCATCGCCGCGAGCACGAACCCGAAGACGATGGCCAGCGCGCTGCCGAGCCCGAGGATGAGCAGGTTGTTGAGCGAGATCGCCCAGGCATCGTCGCGGAACAGGCGATAGTACTGCCGCCCCCATTCGGCGAAATCGATGCCGTATTCGGGCAGGCGGCGCGACCGGGTGAACGAGAGATAGATCGTCCACAGGATCGAGGCGACGAACCCGATGCCGGTGACGGCGAGCGCCGGGGTCAGCGCCAGCCGCGGAGACCATTTGCTCCAGCGTATCTGCATTGTCCTCCCTCCACAGCGGGCACCGGAACCGCTCTCACCTCCCGGCGGCAGGCACCTCTTGCGTGGCGTATTAGCGTTAATCTAGAGTGGTCGTGAACGCGGCGTCAACACACAATTTCGCAGCCCTGTTCAAAACGCCGCCGGTTGACGGCGCGGCCCGGGCCGCGCATCACATACGGCGGGACGATTGCGGGGCCAGGGGAGGCACAGCGCAAACATGATGCAAATCAATACGATACCAGCCATCGGCTTCGGCACGTTCGGACGCACCGGCAAGGACGGTGAAGCCGCCATTCTCCACGCCCTTGAGACCGGCTACCGTCACCTCGACACCGCCCAGGATTACGGCACGGAGCGAACCTGCGGCGCGGCGCTGAAGGCCTCGGGGCTTGCCCGTGACGAGGTGTTCGTCACCACCAAGATCGCCACCGGCAATTTCGGCGAAGGCGAGCTGATCCCCAGCCTCGAGAAGAGTCGCGAGGTGCTCGGGATCGAAACGCTCGACCTCACACTGATCCACTGGCCGTCGCCCAACGGCGAAATTCCCCTGCCCGTCTACATGGAGCAGATCGCCGAAGCCCGCGCGCGCGGCCTCACCCGTCTGATCGGCGTCTCGAACTTTACGACCCGGCTGATCGACGAGGCCCGCGCCATTGTCGGGGACGGAACGCTGGCCGCCAACCAGGTCGAGCTGCACCCCTATCTGCAGAACCGCGCGCTGGCCGATCACTGCGCCGCGCACGGCATCGCGGTGACCTGCTATTGCCCGATCGCCCAGGGCGCCGTCGCCGGCGACCCGGTTCTCGTTCAGATCGGGGAGAAACACGGCGCCACCGCCAGCCAGGTGGCGCTCGCCTTCCTGCTCGCCAGGGGGCTGATCGTCATCCCCACCAGCGGCAGGCATGAGAGGATCGACGCCAATTTCGCCGCCCGCGACATCACCCTCGATGCCGATGACATCGCCCGGATCGAGGCGCTCGATGCCGGCCGGCGCATCATCGATCCGCCTTGGGGGCCGGCATGGGACTGAACGCCGGTGCCCGCACCCCTGCGGCGATCCCGCATGTCGATATCGCTGGCGTGCACGCCGGGAATTGCGTAAAGCCGGGGGCTGGAAGTCAGCGACGGCAGGACATGTGACATGAGCCGATCCACTGTTCGTCTCAAGGATATCGCCGACAAGACCGGGTTCTCCACCAACACGGTCTCGCTCGCCCTGCGCGAAAGCCCGCGCATCCCCGAGCAGACGCGCCAACTCATCCGCGCCGCCGCGTCCGAACTCAACTACCTGCCCAACCACATCGCCAAGTCCCTGGTCAGCCGGGAAACCAAGACGATCGGACTGGTGCTTACCGACATCTCCAACCCCACCCTGACCGGCACCGCCCAGGCGCTCGAGACCGCACTCGCCCGCAAGGGTTACGGCACGCTGTTCGCCACCTCGAACAACAACGTCGCCGATGAACGCCGGGTGGTGGAGATGTTCCGCTCGCGCCAGGTCGACGGCATGCTGATCTATCCCGCCTCGCACCGCGCGCTCGAGCATATCCGTCCCCTGCGCGCCGCCAACTATCCGGTCGTGCTGCTGGTCGCCGACCCCGACGCGGGCATCGACACCGTCGCCATGGACGAACGCCGCGGCGCCTGGAAGGCGACCCGCCACCTCGTCGAATCCGGCCATACCCGCATCGGGCTGATGGATGGCGGCGACAAGATCGGCAACTCGGAAAAGTCCGACGGCTACCACCTCGCACTGAGCGAGGCCGGGATCGATGCCGACCCCGGCCTGCACATCGATCCGCTCGGCCAGACGATCCAGCACGGCCATGCCGCCATGGCCCGGTTCATCGACCTCCCCGAACCGCCGACCGCCGTGTTCACCTCCAACGATTCTCTGGCCCTCGGCGCGCTGAGCTATTGCGGGGCGAACGGCATCGACGTGCCCGGCCGGATGGCGGTCGTGGGATTCGACAACATCGAGTTCGGCAAGTTCGCTGCCACGCCCCTGTCCTCGGTCAACTACGCGGTGGACGCCATCGCCACCGGCGCCGTCGAACGCCTGCTCACGCTCATCGCGGCCGGCGACCAGTTGCCCGACCCCGAAGTGTCGCTGATCGAGCCCGATCTGATGATCCGGCGCAGTTCTTCGGACACCGCCTGACCCTCGTCACGATTTTCCGCCAGATCCCGGTTTGAGATCGCGGACGCGCATGACTATGGTGCGGCCCGAAACATGAGGAGGCTTTCGTGGTAGACTACATTCCCAATATCGGCTTCGGCACGTGGAAGATGACCGGCGAGACCTGCACCAATGCCGTCGCGGCGGCGCTGGAGACGGGTTATCGCCACATCGATACCGCGCAGGGCTATGGCAACGAGGCCGAGGTGGGCACCGCCATCGCCGCGTCCGGCGTCCCGCGCGACGATATCTTCGTGACCACCAAGGTCATGCCGGAGAACTTCACCAGTCTCGTCGCCAGCCTCGAGGAAAGCCTTGAAAAGCTGGGCACCGGGCATGTCGATCTCGCCCTCATTCACTGGCCCTCCTCCAATGACGAGGTGCCGCTCGAGACCTATCTCGGGGCTCTCGTCACCGCCCGCGACCAGGGCCTGACGAGAAAGATCGGCGTGTCGAACTTCACCATCGATCTTCTCGAGCGCAGCCAGGCGATCCTGGGCACCGGCGTTCTCGCCACCAACCAGGTCGAACTGCACCCCTTCATGCAGAACCGGACACTGGCCGCCTATTGCGAGCGCATCGGGCTGCCCGTCACCGCCTATCTGCCGCTCGCCGGCAGCAAGGTGATGGACGATCCCGCGATGAACGCCATCGCCGAGCGCCACGCGGTGGGCCCCAACCACGTCTCCCTCGCCTGGCTTTTGCAAAAGGGCTACGTCGTCATTCCGAAGTCGGCCCATGCCGACCGCATCCGCTCGAACTTCTCGGCGCCGAACCTGGTGCTCACCGATTCCGAGATCGCCGAGATCGACGCGCTCGACCGCGGCGAGCGCCTCGTCTCGCCGCCCTGGGCGCCCAACTGGGACTGATCGGGCCGTCACGCGGATACCGCTTTTCCCATCCAGGATGGGCCGCCCCTTACGGGCGGCCCCCACGAACAAGGAGCTGGACCATGGCAGACATACTCGATGCCGCCGAACGCGAAACCGCGCTGAACACCGTCTCCGCCTGGAGCTATGACGAGGAAGCGGGCGCCATCGTCCGCGACTTCAAGTTCAAGAACTTCGTCGAGGCCTTCGCCTTCATGACCCAGGTGGCGCTTCTGGCGGAAAAGGCCGACCACCACCCCGACTGGTCCAACACCTACAACCGCGTCTCCATCCGGCTTTCCACCCACGACGCCGGCGGCCTCACGGTCAAGGACATTGCGCTTGCTAAGGCCATCGACGCGCTGGGGCACTAGGACGCCTTGCCGAGCTCTCGTCTCGAGCCGGGAGCGATACGGCTCTCGAGGGGCGGGAGCATTGGCCCCACGCCTCCTCACGCTGTCACCCCGGCCTCCGATACGGGGTGACGGGTTGGGGTGAGATTTTGGGAAACACTGGCCCCACCCTCTCCGTCATTCCCATGAAAAGGGAATCTAATAGCAGATGCGGCACAGCACCTAGGCTGTGGTATGAGGCACACACCCTGCAACAGCATGTCCACCTTCCCAACCGACTGACTCGGTTGGATTCCCGCGTTCGCGGGAATGACGGCGTGGGTGGGGTGTATGGGAGTGGTTGGTGGGGCGTGCGGGAGACGGATAAATGAG
>CAZNHG010000200.1:0-6049 GCA_964572555.1 uncultured Devosiaceae bacterium
CTACGACCTCGCATCATAGGCTCAGGAGAGTGCCCGCCGGAATTACGCTATGTATAAGTCTGTGCGTCGACCCCATTGAAATTGATGTCGGCGGCCTTCACGCCTTGAAAGCCTTGCTGACGGCCGAGACGAAAATCGGCATCAGATCAACGCAGGTCTGGTCCTCCGGATATCGGTGCTCAGAACGGAACTTGCTGATCATCGGAAGTCTCAGACGAGTGTTGATCAAAGTGAAGCGATCGGCAGCCTTTGTGCCGCCCAGTGAGCTGTCGAGATATGGCGATGCGCGTGAAGGATCGAGACGTGCGTCCAAATCGTCCAGTCTTACATGGTGTGACATTCGGATTGGAGCACCGGAAAGCATGGGATGACTTGCCAGCAGGAACGACGCGCCCAGCCAGCGTTCCACTCCACCTTCATCGAGGTGCAGGCGTCGCTGAAGGCTTCGGAAAAGTGGATGATCACGATGATGGATCGCATTTCTCACCGCGATGATCAAAACGGTATCCCCATGATCGAAATAGGAAATAGCCTTTTTGATATGTCATAAAGCGTATGAAAGGCCTCCAGCTTCATCTCGAAGGCGCGATCAACATTGTCGATCGCTTCTTCGGGATCGATCTTGAACAGTTCGCCAAAGCGTATATGCGCTTCGACGTAGATTCTCATCGTGTTTGCGAGAGTGCTGATTGCACTCTCGATTATCGCGCTACTATCCAAAGGCTCATTCCAATGTTGTTGTCGAGGTCGACCCAGATCGAGGATTCGGCGAGCGTCACATCGAGCACCCAGATCATTAGTCGCATTTATTTATTAGGCGGGTGTCAGGTCGACGAGAGAGCTTCAGGGTGGTTCTGCGGGGGAGATCGCGCATGCGGCGCTCTGGCCCGCCGCCCCTTGATTTCTCCGGCCATTGGCCGTACATTCATCTAAACCCTAAAGGAGCCAGTAATGGTCGAACCTGCGACCCATAGCCCTCGCAGTCGGGTTCGTGGCGAGCGTCTTGAGACGCGGGTCACGGCCGACCAGAAGAACCTTATTGAGCGCGCGGCCGCCCTGCAGGGCCGGACGGTGACTGACTTCGTGCTGACCAGCGTCCAGGATGCGGCGCTGCGCGCGATTGAGGAGCATCAGCGGCTTGATCTGTCGGTGCGTGACAGCGAGGCCTTCGTAGATGCGCTGCTCAAACCGCAGCCGGCGAATGACCGGCTGCGCGAGACGGTGCGCCGTTATCGCCAGGCGACCGGCGTCTGAGGCGTGACCGCGACAGCTTGGGAAGGCCTGCGCGTCGAGCCGCTTTCGGCGCAGCATGATCGTTCCGTCTTTGACAGCGGAGTCGAAGCGCTAGACCGATACATTCGTGTTCAGGCTGGTCAGGACGCCCGCAAGAAGATGGCGGCTCCGTTCGTCCTCATCCTGCCGGATGGTGTGCTCGCGGGTTATTATACTCTCTCGTCGACCGCCCTGCAGCTTGGTGAGCTGCCCGACAAGACGACCAAGAAATTGCCGCGCTACCCGCTCGTGCCGGCGACGTTGCTCGGCCGGCTCGCCGTCGATCGCCACCATCAGGGGAAAGGCTACGGCCGCTTTCTTTTGGCGGACGCACTTTATCGGGCGGTCTGCAGCGAGGTTGCTTCGTTCGCTGTGATTGTCGACGCAAAGGACGATGGCGCCCGTGCTTTTTACGAGCGTGAGAGTTTTCTGCCGTTTCCAGATCGGCCGATGAAGCTGTTTCGACCGATGGCCGATATAGAGCAGCTTTTCAGATGAGCAGATAAGACGCGGGGCGGCCAAAAAAGATGTCTACCTAGTTTACTTTTCTTCGCCAGTCTTCGGGTCCATTTCGAGTTGATGCAGGTAGGCTTCGAGCGGCACCCGCAGGCAGTCGGCATCGAAGTTCGCATCAATCGGCGGCGAATAAACCAGCGTCAGTTCGGTGCAGCCGCGGCATTTGCCGTCGCCGAGGACGAGAGACCGCGGCCAAGGAAAATACAAACTCCAGCTCTCGTTTTGCCATCAGCGTCTCGGTGGACACCAGCGTAACCGAATGCTGATCGTCGGCGAGGCAGAGATTCGCTGCCGGCGCTCTGACAAACCCGACGAATTCGCGGGCTAGGGCTCGGACGCAGGGGAAGGCTTTCCCCTCCTTGCGCCCGCAGATATCGAAACCAGACGCTCTCGCTGCCGGGAGGGTACGGGCGGGAGCTTGATTATAGTAGCAATTAGTCATATATGATTATTTATACGCTATATTATGTCAGATATGGAAGGTTGAAATGGGCTCTCCTAAGGCGAAATCAGCACTGGAACGGCTGGGCCAGGATATCCGCGACGCGCGTCTGCGACGTGGCATCGCCGTTGTGGATCTTGCCGTGCGTGCAGGAACCTCGCCGAGTTCCGTCGCTCGCCTTGAACGGGGTGATCCTGGCGTTGCGATCGGAACGCTTGCCAACATTCTCGTTGTGCTGGGTCTTCTGGAGCGTCTCGCCGACCTGATCGATGTCCGCAAGGACGATCTGGGGCTGGCGCTGGTAGCGGAGCACGGACCGCGCCGGGGTCGTTCGTTCGCGGCAAGGCTGAGAAAGCAAAAGGCTCAGACGGAGGAAGAGCAGGATCAGCGGGACATTGTAGATCCAGACGGTGCTTCCTTCTGATGGCCGATTTCGTCGCCCACGCCGCGCTTGGCGAAAGCCGAGCATCGGTGGGCCAGTTGCGTTTTACCCATGCCGGGCCGCGGCAATTCTCGACCTTTGCCTATAGTGCCGAATGGATCGAAAATCCGCGCGCCTTCGCTATACAGCCCGACTTCCCTCTTGAGGCCGGCCCATTCCACACTTCGGGACAGCCCGGCCACATGCGCGACGCACTGGCCGGCGTTTTCGCCGATGCGGCTCCGGACAGTTGGGGGCGCAGGCTGCTCGAACGCGCCCATGGCAATGGTCTCAACGAATTCGAGTATCTGACGCTTTCCGACGATGCGTGCCGGCAAGGCGCGTTGCGCTTTCTGGATGACAAGGGCGAGGTCATTCGCGGCAAGGCAGCGGACGCCGTTCCACGTCTGGTCGATCTCGAAACCATCACGGCGATCGCGCGAGCCTATGAGCAAGGCAAGGAAATCTCGCCCGATGAGATGCAGGCGCTGGCCGGCGCTGGCGGCTCCGGCGGCGCTCGCCCCAAAGCCAATGTCAGGGACGGCGATGCGCTCTGGTTGGCGAAGTTCACCTCGGTCCACGATCAACAGCCGATCGAGCGCGTCGAGGTCGCGACCCTCCGTTTGGCGGCGGCCTGCGGTATCCGCACACCTGAGACACGGTTGGAACTGGCGGACACGACGTTTCCAGTTGCTCTGATCCAGCGGTTCGACCGGCGTAAGGCCGCCGCACGGATTCCCTACATCTCAGCGCGCACCGCGCTCGGCAAGACGGGGGCGGAGCTGGGTTCCTATACTGAGATCGTCGATTTCATGCGGTCTTATTCGTCCGACCCCATGACCGACTTTCGCGAACTCTATCGGCGTCTGATCTTCACGATCCTCGTGTCCAACAAGGACGATCACCTGAAGAACCACGGCTTCCTCTATGTGGGGGCGGGTAGGTGGCGCTTGTCGCCGGTGTTCGACGTGAATCCGGCGCCGGATCGCAACCCCCATCTTGAGACGGCGATCCTTGAGGGCGGGGCCCATGATCGGTCGATCAAGCTCGCACTGGAAGCCTGCGAGTTTTTCGAGATCCCCGAGGCCGAGGCACGGGAGACGATCCGGACAACGGCGCAGCGTGTTTCGGATGGGTGGCGGGAAGCCCTCAGACAGGTTGGCGTCTCTGGCGCGCTGGCGCGCGATTATGAGACTGCTTTCGTCGGCGATGAGATGGAAACAGCGCGCAGTCTTTAAGTCATATCTGACGAGTAATAAGAGATTATTAGTCAAATATGAATTATTTTTAAGAGTCCGTCGGCAGGCCTAAAAGCCGTCGTTCTTTTGCCTGGCCGTTTGCACTTTCGAACAGCACCTTTGCTGATTTTGATAGTCGTGACAGGTGGCGCGCGAACGGGTCTTCGCTCAATGCTGGCGAACAACTGGGTTGGGCTCGCACCGTCATTCGAACAGGAAAGGGCCGCGCCGCACCTTCAGCACGGAGAGGACCCTTGTCTGGTTCGCAGCAAATGGCCGCTTTGAAGCTTAGCCAGCCATCCGTTGTTCATGGGCAAAGGGGCTAAGCCCAAGCCATTCCTGCATTCGGGCGGCGATCTCGCGTGAGCCGGTCAGCTCCAGCCGTCCATCGCGCGTCGCTGTTTCGACCGTGTCTAGGCCCATCCAGATGGCGGTCATGGTGCGCAGGCTGCTTACGGAGTAGAGATCGATGTCGTAACCCGGATCGGTATAGCAGGCCTCGACGCCGGATTGCGGATCGGCCAGTAGCCAATAGTTCTGCCGCGACCTTGGTAGATCGCTGAACACGAACTGCATGCAAACCCGGCGCGCCGGCAGCGACTCGACATTCAGGGAACGATGCATATCCCACACCAGCAATTCAGGGTCCAGATTGGTGAGAGAAACTTCGCTTTCCACCCATTTTTGCCCCCATGTGCCGATCCCCAGGATAAGCGGACGTAACTCTTCTCCGGCATTCGTCAGGCGGTACTCCCTGACACCTTGGTCGCCCATGACAGACCGAATAACGCCTGCCGCCTCCAGTTCACCCAGCCGCTTTGACAGCAGCGTTGGCGACATCCGAGGCAGGCCACGCCTGAGATCGTTAAACCGCGTGCTGCCGCAAAGAAGCTCCCGAAGCAAAAGCGGCGTCCAGCGCGCGCACAAAATCTCCGACGCCATCGAAATCGGGCAGAACTGACCGTAGCTGTTACGCATGGAGAACCCCTTCTTGGCTTGGAAAGTTCGATGGTTCGATCCTAGGCCTAATGTGCGGTCCCATCCAGTACAGTTTCTGGACTATCGCGGCGCAACCATTGCGGCGACCCTGGCGGCACAATCCGAATACCAGGGAGAACGGACATGGATCAGGTGATTGACAAAACAAGAGCTGCACAAGACCTCCGCGAGACGGCGAGGGCGCTGGCAGAATCCTTTGCTGAACGGGCCGCAAACCATGACAGCAACGACGAATTCGTTGCCGGGAACTATGCCGAGCTGAAGGAGGCCGGGCTGATCTCGGCCGGTGTTCCGGCGGAACTTGGCGGCGGCGGGGCACACATCCGCGAGCTTTGCGAGGCGCTGCGCATCATCTCGGGGGCCTGCGGGTCCACTGGACTTGCCCTTTCCATGCACACCCACCAGGTGGCAATCCCGGCTTGGCGCTGGCATCGTCAGGAAGCGGCGCGCCCGGCTGTGGAACCGCTACTGCGCCGCGTCGCGGCGGAAAATCTCGTGCTGTTAAGTTCAGGCGGATCCGACTGGATTGGCGGATCGGGCGAGGCTGAACGAGTGGATGGCGGTTACCGGATTACGGCGCGCAAGATATTTTCGTCCGGGGCGCCGGCTGGCGACATCCTGATGACCGGCGCCATCTGCGAGGAGGACGGAGAAAGAACGGTCCTGCATTTCGGCGTCCCGATGGCCGCGCCCGAGGTGACGGTTCTGGATACCTGGTACACCATGGGTATGCGGGGAACGGGATCGCACGACGTGCGGATTGATGGGCTGTTCGTGGCGGATGACAAGATTCCGCTCAAACGCAAGGCGGGCGAGTGGCATCCGGCGTTCCAGATGATTGCCACCATCGCTTTTCCGCTTATCTATTCGGTCTATTTGGGCATCGCCGAAAGCGCACGCGACATTGCCGTCGGGATCGCCGGGATGAAACCGGTCTCGCATCGCACCCAATCGCTTGCTGGCCGGATGGAGACTTCTCTGGCAGCAGCTCGTCTGGCGCGGTACTTCATGATCGAGGCCGCTGAGCGCAACGCACCGTCTGCGGAAACCGTCAATGACGTGATGATAGGTCGCCGTCTGGTCGAGGAGAACGCAATCAAAACGGTCGAACTGGCGATGGAACTTGCCGGTGGTGCCAGCTTCTATCGCAGGACCGAACTG
>CAZNHG010000201.1:0-6047 GCA_964572555.1 uncultured Devosiaceae bacterium
GAACTGGGGTCGATGGCCTACTTCTACGTGTCCGTGCCCGGACACGAGAACGAGGACATCATTTCCTCGGTCATCCTGGGGTGCTCGATGCTCACTGCGTCCGGAGTTCCGGTTGCGGGAGAATACGAAGTCAAGAATGCGCAGGCGATGAAGATCATGGACGCGTTCGGCGCGGGCGGGTCGTTCACCGAATACTATGCGCTCGACTACGACGACGACGTGGTCCTGATGGGTCACGACGGGCCGGGACATACCAGGATCGCCGAGGGCAAGACCAAGGTGCGCCCGCTGGAGGTGTATCACGGCAAGGTGGGCAAGGGAGTCTCGGTCGAGATGTCCGTCCGTCATGGGCCGGTGACCCTCCTGTCGGTGATCGAGAAGCACGGAAAGGTCGAATTGCTCGTCGCCGAGGGCGAATCCGTACCCGGTCCCGTTCTCGAAATAGGCAATACCAACAGCCGCTACCGCTTCCCCGTCGGTGCGAGGGCGTTTGCCGAGAGCTGGAACGCTGCGGGCCCCGCCCATCACTGCGCAGTGGGAGTGGGACACATCGCAGAGCGGATCGAAAAGCTCGCCAAGCTGCTCGAGCTGAAAGTCACGCGGGTGTGCTGACCCGGAACAGGTTTAACTGAGGAGGAGAAAAATGGAACTTACCCAATCCAGGCTGAAGCACCAGCTGGCGTTGCTTGTTGCACTTGCACCGTTCGGGGCCGCGGCCGCATTGCCGGTTGCACCGGCCATGGCACAGGACGAGCCGGCGCCGCCCGACGCAGTTGCCGAATTCAACCCCATCGAGCCGGGGATCGGCGAAGGGCTGACGATCGGCTTCACCCAGCTTGCACTCGGTGTGCCCTTTCCCGAGGCACTGCAAGCCGGCATGGAGGATGCTGCCGAAGTGGCGGGCTTCGAGCTCATCACGTGCGACAGCAAGCTCGACGCCGCCGAGGCGCTCAACTGTGCCCGCCAATTCCGCACCCGCGGGGTCGACGGGCTGATCACCTTCCAGGCGGACGCAGCGGCTGCCGCCAATATATGCGCGGAAGGTCCCCAGGTTCCCGTCATCGCCATCGATATCGAGCAGAAACCCTGCCAGACGGCCTTCGTCGGCGCAGCCAACGCCTATGCCGGCGAGATCGTCGGGCATGAGCTGGGAAGCTACTTCAAGCAGAACTTCGACTGCGAGCACGACGCCTGGGTGTCGCTTGAATCCTTGGCCGTCGGTGTCGTGAACGATCTGCGCATGGATGGCATCCGCGAAGGATTCGAGGCCGTATGCGGCCCGGTCAACAACGAGAGGATCATCGATACGGGTGCCGGCGGGCAGTCCGACACGGCCCAGCAGCAGATGATGGACACGCTGACCGCGCTGCCCGGTGCCGGCCGCGTCATCACCGTGGGCATCAACGAGGACGTCATCACCGGCGCCCTGGCCGCCGCCCGCAGCCAGGGGCGCACGGACGATCTCTATCTCGGCGTGCAGAACTTCGATCCCGGCAACTGCCAGATCTGGACCGCTTCGCATTTCATCGCTTCGGCCGCCTATTTCCCGGAGAAATATGCCCTGCTGATCGTTCCGAACCTCATCAAGGCGATCAACGGTGAGGAGATCGGCGACGAGGTCCTGGTGCCTCACGAGGCTATCACGCCGGACAACATGACGGACTTCTATCCCGAGGCGGCCCAGTGCCTGTAACAACCGGTACCTTCCTGTCGGTTCGCGGCATTCGGAAGTCCTTCGGTACGGTCAAGGTCCTCCACGGTGTGGACCTTGACCTCACCGCCGGGTCGGTCACCGCCCTTCTGGGCGAGAACGGCGCGGGCAAATCGACCTTCGTGCGCATCCTCGCCGGTGATCACGCCCCGGATGAGGGGCGGATCACCATCGAGGGCAACGAGGTTCAACTACGATCGGTCGGCAAGGCGCGTGAGGCGGGTATCCGCCTCATCGCCCAGGAAATTGCCGACGCACCGCCCCTGACCGTGGCGGAAAATATCAACCTGGGCGCTCAACCCGCTCGCCTCGGCTTCGTCAGCCGCAAGCAGGCCCGCCGGACGGCGCGCGACGCCCTCGACGCGCTCGGTGCCACGATCCCCCTCGACGCAAAGGTCGAAAAGCTGAGATTGGGCGAACGCCAGATCATCGAAATCGCCCGGGCCTCTATCGGCCATTCGCGCTGCATTATTTTCGACGAGCCCACCGCCGCCCTTTCAGATGCCGAAACGCGCCGGCTGTTCGAACTTATCGCGAGGATGCGGGCGCAAGGCGTCGCCATCCTTTACATAACCCACCGGCTCGACGAGGTCTTCGAGATTGCCGACCAGGTGTGTGTACTGCGAGATGGCCGGGTCTCGCTCAACGCCCCTGTTGCAGAGGTCGACCAGACGGCCGTCGTGACCGCTATGGTCGGGCGGGAACTGGGGGCCGCCGAAGACAGCTACGCCTACGATGCCAAGGCATCTGCCACCCCGCTTCTTGAGGTCAGTAACCTTAGTGGGGAATCGTTTGAAGACGTCTCGCTCGATGTCGCCCCCGGCGAGATCGTCGGGCTTTACGGCAAGGTCGGGTCCGGCGTTCCCGAATTCGCCGCAACCCTCTTCGGCGCCAGTCCCCGGGATGCGGGTGCCGTCAATCTTGATGGCAAACCGGTCGCCTTTTCGCATCCCGCCGAGGCGGTTGCCAGCGGTGTCGGCTTCCTGCCCGCCGACCGTGCGAGCGAGGGCCTGCTGCGCACGCGGACGGCGGCCGAGAATCTCGCTGCGCCCAGTTGGGGCCGGCTGGCACAGGCCGGGTTTCTGGGACGTCGGCGCGAGGCGAGCGCGTTCAGCACCTGGCATCGCATGCTGCACATTCGCTCGCGACCCGACGGATCCGAGAAGATCAGCACCCTGTCGGGTGGCAATCAGCAGAAGGTCTTGCTCGGTCGCTGGCTGGAGAACCAGTCGCGCTTGTTGCTGCTCGTCGAGCCGACGCGTGGCGTCGATGTCGGCGCCCGCGAGGAAATCTATCAATTGCTCCGCAACCTGGCCCGTGAAGGCCACGGCATCCTGATCGCCAGCTCCGACTACGAGGACATCACGCACGCGGCGACCCGCAGCCTCGTCATGGTGCGCGGCCGGATAATTGCAGAGCTTGAACGCGAGGAAATTTCAGTGGCCAGCCTCACGCGCGTGGCCGGAGGAGCCGCCCATGTCTGATGAAACCAACGGTGTTGCCATGACCGGCGTACAGACACCAAAACGCACGATTTCTGTGCCGGAATCGGCCGCACTCGTGTTGTTCTTGGTCCTCGAGATCATGTTCTTCACCCTCAATTCGCCCTATTTCCTGACCTGGCCGAACTGGGTGAACATTTTCACCGCGATGTCGATCACCGGCATTCTCGCCGCTGGGGGCACGATGCTTCTTATCGGCGGGCAGGTCGACCTTTCGGTGGGAAGTGGCATGGCCTTCGTCGCGTTGGTGTTCGCGCTCGCTGCCCAGCAATTCGGTGTCGCTCCCGCGGTCCTGATTGCGCTGGCCACGGGTGTCGGCATCGGCTTGCTCAACGGTTTTCTCGTTACCGTCATCGGCGTCAACTCGCTGATCACGACGCTGGGCACGCTGGCCATCTTTCGAGGACTCACGCTGTCGATCGGCGGCGCCAGCAGCGTGCGGGTCAACGGCTTCGACTGGGCCATCCAGCGGCCACTGCTGGAAATCCCGCTCTCGGCGGCGCTTTTCGTTCTCGTCGCCCTGGTGGTGGGGATTGTTCTGGCGCGGACCGTGTTCGGCCGGGCGATCTACGCGATTGGCGCCAACGAAGCGGCGGCGCGGCTGGTTGGCATCCGCACACGGACGATGCTGTTCATCGCATTCATTGGATCGGGCCTGTGCATGGCTCTGACCGGCCTGGTGAGCGCGTCGCAGCTCGGTTCGACCTCCGGCACGACGGGTGTGGGGCTCGAACTCGCCGTGGTCACCGCGATCATTCTTGGCGGAACCACCCTGAAAGGCGGCACCGGCTCGATGTTCGGCACCGTGCTCGGCCTTCTGATCGTCGGGGTCCTGAACAACGGCATGACGCTCATGAACATCAACTCCACGTGGCAGCAGGTGGCCGCTGGCACTCTGCTGATCCTCGCGGTGTCGTTCGACCAGGTGCGTCAGCGCTTCATCCGCAGCTGACGGGGTCACCATGTCGAGTACCTTCACAATTCGCGACTCGGTCGAGGTGCCGATGCGCGACGGCACGTTGTTGTCCGCCGATATCTGGCTGCCGGAGGGGGACGGGCCCTGGCCCGTCCTTTTGCAGCGAACGCCCTATCGGCGCGAGGATGTGCATGGGGCGCAGTATATTTCTGCACTGGAGTTCCAGTCCGCGCTTCGGCGCGGCTTTGCCGTCGTTATTCAGGACACGCGCGGTCGCTACGCGGCACAAGGGGACTTTGACCCGTTCACATGGGAGGCCGACGACGGCGCCGACACCATAGGCTGGCTTCGCGCACAGCCGTTCTGCGATGGCCGGATCGCGATGTTCGGTGCTTCCTATGTGGGGGCGACACAAGTGCTCGCCGCCGCAGCGCATCCCGAAGGCCTTGTCGCGATTTCGCCTCAGCTCACCACGGCGCGGCACGGCGAGACCTGGATGTACCGGTCGGGAGCGACGGAACTCGGCTTTCTCATGCTCTGGATCATCGAAGCGCTGGGAACGCCCGACCTCGAACGCCGATTAGGCACCATGGATGCGGGCAAGGCGAAACGGGTCTCCGCATTCCTCTCCGAGCTGATGCAAGATCCGCAGGCCGCCTTCGAGCGGCTCCCCTTGGTCGACATCGATCTGCTCACACTCGCGCCCTACGCGGAGAAATGGTTCGACGATGAGGCAGCCGCAGCCGCGCCCCTCAACCGCGAGCGGCTCGACGACCTGGCAGCGAGCGACACCGCCATGCTGGTGACGGCGGGCTGGAACGACTTGTTTCTGGAAGGTGCGTTGGAGCTGTTCGAAACGGCGCGCCGGCGCCGCCGCAATGCCGCGGCGGTTCGCGACCGGCTGATCATAGGACCGTGGTCGCACGGCAATCCGAGCGATTGGCAGGGCGCATGCTGGCACGGCTATGCAGCCTCGACCGCGGGCCTCTCGGATACCCAGATCGAGTTCTTCGCGCAGACCCTGGAGGGGCAGCCGCCTTCGGAGCCAGTGGTGCAATATTTCCGGAGTGGCTCCAACACGTGGCATGAAGCGACCGATTGGCCTCTTCCCGGCGCCACTGAACGAACCTTCTTTCTCGACGGCGAGAGCCTGAGCGATAGGCCGCCTTCTGCCGAGTGGTCGCGTTCCTATGTGTCCGATCCGGCCACGCCGGTTCCCACCGTCGGCGGTGCGACCTTCCTGCCCGGACTGCTGCTTGGCCGGAATTCCGGATCAATGGATCAGGCGACCATCGAGACCCGCGATGACGTCCTTGCCTTCACCTCGGCTCCGCTCGCCGGGGACATGGATGTAACCGGGCTTGTCACCGCGCAGCTCTTCGTGCGCTCGAGCGCAGTTTCGGCGGACTGGACCGCACGCCTTTGCGAGGTGCATGCAGACGGGCACAGCTATGGCCTTGTCGATGGCATTTCTCGCTGGACCTCGCCAGGTGGCACCGAAGGTCTCTGGCAAGTGGATATCCGCCTTGGCCATATCAGTCACCTCTTCGGCACTGGCTCACGCGTCCGGCTTCAGATCGCCTCATCGAATTTCCCGCGCTTCAACCGCAATCCTCAGAGCGGTGTCGCAGCGAACCTGGCGACCATTGCAGACTTTACACCTGCACGGCAGGTCGTTTACGGCGGTCCGGATTGGCCGAGCCACATTTGTCTCCCGATAGGCCCGGAATGAGCGGAATGGAGGCTTCCGGTCATCGCGCCCGCCGGAATCAACAGGAACGTGGATTTATTGCAACGCCACCACCATGCCGGGTTGATCGAGTAGCGTCCCCCCCGTCCTCAGAACACCAGCGACCGGTGCAGCGCCGTGCCGGCCATCACGCCGTCCGCGCAGGCCCAGGCGATGCTGTGCGCGCCG
>CAZNHG010000202.1:0-6047 GCA_964572555.1 uncultured Devosiaceae bacterium
TGCCCTGCTGCTTGATCGAGCGGGCGATATCCATGCACACGGCGGTGAAGGTTTCAGGCGACAGGCTGAGCGTGCCGGCGAACCCGGTGTGATGATAGGAGAGGCCCAGCGCGACGGGCGGCAGGACCACTGCGCGCGGATGCATGCGCTCCGCGATACGCCGGCTGAACTCCTGCGCGATGACGTAGTCGGTGCCGGTGGCAAGGTTTGGTCCGTGCTGCTCGGTCGCCCCGACCGGCACGATTGCCAGCTTGATCGTCTTGCGCGCCGCCTCGAATTCGCGCGAGGTCATTTCAGAAAGTTCGTACCGCTCGCTCATCGCCTCGTCTCCCCCGTTCATTCCCGCACCGCCGCGATCATCTCGATTTCGACCGGCGCATTGCGCGGAAGTTCTGCGACGCCGACTGCCGCGCGGGCGTGCCGGCCGGCATCGCCCAGCGCTTCGACCAGGAGGTACGAGGCGGCGTCGAGGACCTTGGGCTGTTCGTTGAAGCCGGACGCGGAGGCGACGAACCCGGTCACCTTGAGAATGCGCTCGATGTGCTCGGAACTCCCGATCGCCTCGATAAGGCAGGCCAGCCCCTGCAGCGTGCACACGCGGGCGGCCTCCTGTGCCTCATCGACAGAGACTTCGGCGCCGACCTTGCCGAGGGTTTTCACCTCGCCGTCGACCTTGGGCAACTGGCCGCTGACATAGGCGATGCCGGCATGCACCGAGACCGGAACATACTGGAATGCGGGTTTGGCCGCTTCGGGCAATTCAAGGCCCATGGACCTGAGCTTTTCCTCGAGCATCATTGGCTCCCCAGCTGTTCGAGATAATCGGCAACCGCGGCGTCGAGATTGAACCGCGGCAGGTAGCCCAGATCGGTCTCGATGCGGTGTGTGGTTATGAGCGGGTAGACGACCGTTGGTTCGGTTTCGGCGAATGCGACCTCGAAACCGGGAACCGCGCGCTTGATCGCTGCTGCGATCTCGGGATAGGTCGTGGTGAACCCGTTGATGTTGTAACGTCCGGCAAGCTGCCCGGGATGGGCGCACATCGAAACGAGCGCCTCGGCGGCGTCGGTCACATACATCAGGTCCAGCGCGTCCTTCGGACCCTCGAGCTGATGGGTTGCGCCCGGTTCTGCCGCCTGAAACATCTTGAGAAGCGCGGCCGCTGCGCCCTGGTACCAAAGCCCCGGCCCGAAGATGAGCGGCAGGCGGATGGCAACACATTCGAGATCGGCAACGTCGCGATAGTAGTCCGACATCTGCTCGCCCATTGCCTTGGTCAGCCCGTAGATGAGCTGCGGACGGCGCGGCGCATCCTCGTCAAGATAGGTATCGGCGTAGAGCTCCTTGGGACCGTAAACGGTCGTCGAGGACGACCAGATCACCCGCCTGATTCCGGCATCCCGGGCGGCGTTGAACGTACGGCGCAGGCCCTGAACGTTGATCTCGATCGCTTTTTCGGCGTCGATTTCACCCGAGCGCGCCAGTCCGCCACGTCCCGAGGAGAATGCCGCGAAACTGATGACGACACTGGCACCGCTCCGGGTCATGGCCGCGGTCAGGGCATCGATATCGGCGACGCTGCCTTCGTGCCGTGTGATCGTGTCATCGAGACCGTCGAGCTGGTCGTCGTCGGTCGGCGGACCGAAGGTGTGGATTTGCCATCCCGCGGCAAGAAGGGCGCGGACCGTGTTCGACCCCACAAAGCCGCTCGCTCCGATCACGAATGCGGTTTGTCCGGTCATGCCGCCAGCTCCTTGGCAATGTCATCACGAATACAGGCCTTCCACTGCCCGTCGCCGACCTGGCGCAGTTCCGGGATCTGCGAAGCGCATTCGGGAAGGGCATAGGGGCAGCGCGTGCGAAAGACGCAGCCGGAAGGCGGGTTTGACGGGCTGGGGATTTCACCCTGGAGCACGACCCGCGCGGGCCGCTCGTGCCGGGTCGGGATCGCGGACAGGAGGGCGCGGGTATATGGGTGGCTGGGGGCGGAGAAGATGCGCTGCGTGTCGCCAACTTCCATGACGCGGCCCAGATACATCACCATCACCCTTTCGGCGATGACCTCGACCACCGACAGGTCATGGCTGATGAAGAGCGTGGCCAGCGACAGATCGCGCCTGAGTTCCTGCAGGAGTTCGATCACCTCGGCCTGGATCGAGACGTCGAGTGCGGAGACCGGCTCATCGGCCACGAGGAACCGTGGGCCGACGGCCAGCGCCCGGGCGATCGCCACGCGCTGGCGCTGTCCCCCGGAGAAGGCGCGCGGATAGCGCTTGGCATGGTCCGCGCTCATGCCGACCCGCTCCAGCATGGCGGCGATCCGGTCATCGAGTTCGGAATCCGGGGCGATCTTGTGAAGTTTCATGGCCTCGCGCATCGAGGCCCCGATCTTCATGCGCGGATTGAGGCTGGCGTAGGGATCCTGAAAGATCATCTGCATGTGCCGCCGAAAGGCGCGCAGCTCGGCCGACGACAGGCGGGTGAGTTCGACACCGTCAAAGTCGATGGTTCCGGCCGTCGGCTCGAGCAGGCGCAACAGCACCCGTCCCAATGTCGATTTTCCGGACCCGGACTCGCCGACCACACCGACACATTCGCCTGCGTTCACGTCGAGATCGATGCCGTCGACCGCGTGCACATGACCCACGGTGCGCGAAAGTAATCCGCGCGTGATGGGGAAGTGCTTGGTGACCCCGCGCGCAGAAAGCAGCGGCGTGGCCCCCTCTTTTTCATGGTCGCGGGTCCCGGCGCTCATCGTCATGCGATCTCCCTCCAGCGCACGCACCGCGCCATGTGTCCGTTGCCGGTGTCCTCGAGGATGATATCGCCCGAGGTACAGAGCTCCTTGGCGTGGCGGCAGCGCGGGTGGAACTTGCAGCCCGTGGGCGGACTGAGCGGATTGGCGATCTTGCCGGGGATGGGGTGCAGGGTTGCGCGGCCCGTCTCGGGATCCCGTTCGGGGATGCATTCGAGAAGGGCGGCGGTATAGGGATGGCGCGGCCGCTCGAGCACCTGGCGGACCGGGCCTTCCTCGACCACCTGGCCGGCGTACATGACGGCCACCTTGTCGGCGATCTCGGCAACAAGGTTGAGATCGTGGGTTACGAAGATCATCGCCATCTGCGCGCTCGCCTGCAGCTCTTTCAAGAGCTCGACGATCTGCGCCTGGATGGTGACATCGAGGGCCGTTGTGGGCTCATCGGCGATCAACAGGCGCGGATTGCACGCCAGGGCCATTGCGATCATGACGCGCTGACGCATGCCGCCTGACAGCTGGTGGGGAAACTCATCCACCCGCGCCGCCGGCTCGGCAATGCCGACCATCTCGAGGAGTTCGACGGCCCGTTCGCGCGCGGCTTTGCGCGTCATATTCTGGTGAAGCCGCAATCCTTCGGCGATCTGCTCGCCCACCGGAAACACGGGATTGAGCGATGACATGGGATCCTGGAACACCATGGCGATCTCGCGCCCGCGGATGGTGCGCATTTCCTCTTCGCTGAGCGTGAGCAGGTCCGAGCGGGTACCGTCCTTGCGTTCGAACCACGCCTCACCGCTCACGATCCGCGCCGGTGTGCGCATGAGAATACGCATGATGGAAAGACCGGTGACCGACTTGCCCGAGCCCGACTCGCCGACGATCGCCAGGGTTTCGCCCTGCTTCACCTCAAGGCTCACCCCGTTTACGGCCTTGACGACATGATCCTCGTCGACATCGAAATACGTCTTGAGGTCGGTAACCGTCAGGATCGTGTCGGATCCCCTCGCCTGCCTGGAGCCATCTTCGGCCTTGCTGTCCACCATCTCTCCAGCTTGCATATTTGCCTGTTCCTTGCTGGCGGCGCTCGTCGTCAGGCCGCGTAGCGGGCGAGCGCGTCCTCATCGATCTCGATGCCCAGACCCGGCCCCTGGGGGACCGGGATTTCGCCATTTTCCGGCTTGAGCGGGGATTTGACGATCTCGTCACGCAGGGGATTCTCGCCCACGTCGTATTCGACAAGTGTGGGACACGGCACATTGTCGGTGTGCGGATAGCGGCTAAGGGCAGCGACGTAGTGACAGGCAGCCGCCAGCCCCACTGCCGATCCCCACACATGCGGGGAGATGCGCAGGTGCTCGAGGCGGGCGATATCGGCAATCCGCCTCCCCTGGCCGATGCCACCGCAAAGCGAGAGATCGGGCTGGAAGATGTCGGCGCCGCGCGCGTCCGCCAGGCGCTTGAAGTCGTGGGCGGTATAGAGCGCTTCTCCCGTGGCGATCGGGATCGGGCTGCGTGCCTTGAGTTCGGCGTATCCGCGAAAGTCCTGCGGTGCCAGGGGCTCCTCGTACCAGCCGATATTGAACTTCTCGATGCGCCGCATGCTCTGGAGCGCGACATCGACGGTGTAGTTGGAATTGGTGTCGACGAACAGCTCGACATCATCGCCAAGCGCCTCGCGGGCGATCTGGACCCGGCGCTCATCCGATGCGGGTGAGCGGCCGATCTTGATCTTGACCGCGCGCGGCTTGTCGGCGGCGATTGCGGCCATTTGTTCCGCGAACCCGTCATCGCCCTTGTGCGTGATGTAACCACCCGAGGCATAGACCGGCACGCTATGGGCCGCCGCGCCGCCGATCAGGGCATGAAGCGGAAGGTCCACCGTCCTGGCCGCCGCATCGCGGGCGGCGACATCGATACCCGAGATCACGGACATCAGCTGGTTCTGGATTCCGAAGTGATAGTGGCGCGACAGGATGACGTCGATGGCGTGCTCGTGCGCCCACACATCGGTTCCGATGAAATAGTGGCGCACCATATCGAGATAGGCGTTGCCAATGGCGGCGGGCCCCCAGGCCTCGCCATAGCCCCTGGTTCCGTCCTCGAGCTCGACGACGACAATCCCGGTCTGTCGGGAGGAGGTCAGCCCCTTCGCCATGCCATACGCGCGTGCCGGATCGAAGGAATACTGCAATGAAATCAGCTGGACATCGCGTATGGCGCTCATTGCCCTCCCCTTGCCGCTCATTGTGAACCAAAAGCATATCAATGCGGCATATTTTCCGGATCAATTTTTCTTCGGAACGTTCTCCATTGTCAAGGTGGGCCCCAGAAAACGCCACACGACGCAAAGAATGGCGCAAATGCGCATATTGGGTAGGCCAATTCCGATCCCATTTTCCGTGGCGTGGCGGAATTGGTTCGTCATCTGATGATCAACGCATCTCCAGCAAGTTGGGCGTGGTCGAAAGCAGATCCGCGGAGTTCGTAGATTCGGAGCCGTTTCCCGACAGCGACCATTCGTGTAGAGTGCGGCGAAAGCCGGTTGAGAGCCCACTGTGGACGCATGCTGCAGGTTGTAAGAACGTCTGGTTCATCTTAAATCGCTTATATGCGAGCAATTCCGGGCACTTTTCCGATCAAAGAGAGCCCCGCGACATAAAGCGCCTGCACCAGTGACCTTCGCGTCAAGGCGCACGAAATTTTGGCCATGTGAATAAACAGAAGAGCCCGAAGCCTATCAGCGTCGGTGCGATCGACGGGCCAAATGCCGGCTGTACGCGCTGGCCCGGACCACCCGCCCCTAAGCAAGTATCCCGCAAAGGAGCGTCTCCATGGCCCCCCAACTCATCGCCATCCTGCTCGTGGTGCCCTTCTTGCTGATCTTCATCTACGCGGGCATCCACGAATATCGGCGCTACAAGTCCAAGGGTAGCGCAAAATACGGGCTTTCCTACGATGAGGAGACCGGGACGACCCACGTGACCGGAATCGCCGAGGACGAGGAAGGATACGACCCCGAGGATTTCGACCCCAGCAACTACAAGGATCGGGAAATCAGGAATGAGGGCGACGACGACAGGGCGTAGAGCGTGGGGAATCGCAACTTCTACATAAAGCCAGTCTTACTGACGTATTTTAATTCTAACCTTCTTTTCAAGAAAGTGTCGGTGGCAGGGCGTGCCGAGGGCCGGTGCCCCGAACGCATTTGAGCGTAGTGGCAGCGGACCGCCCCTGGTACTGGTTCATGGCGATGCGGAAACAGAGGCCGCGATCGTGAACCAGATGACCC
>CAZNHG010000203.1:0-5987 GCA_964572555.1 uncultured Devosiaceae bacterium
CGGGTGCCGTGTTGAGCTTGCGAAGAGCTTTGTGCCGGGGATGGTACGCGCCACTCGTGCATGATCGAACCCGACAGCGCTGCGCGCAGAAAACGACCGGATGAGCCTTTGAGGGGCCGGGCCGGGAGGGAAGGCCTCGATTTCTCCCCGCAAGGGCGAGGAAAACAGCCGATCCGTCCGGAGTTTTCGGTAGAGACGCGGCTCAAATACTTGCCTGCACTTGCGTGAAGGCCTTTTACGCGCTTAGGTTTTGACCAAAAAATAAAAGTTTGTTGTCAGGGGACGCGACACGCGGAGTATCAAACGGGACAAAAGCTTCGCTTGCGCGTGAAAAAGGGAAACAGGGTGTGACGCCGGCGAGCGACGCGGGACGTGATTTTCTATCGGTCAGTGACATACACAAGAGCTTCGGCGATCTCGAAGTTCTCAAGGGCGTCAGTTTCAATGCCCATCAGCACGAAGTGGTCTCGCTGATCGGGGCGTCGGGTTCGGGCAAGTCGACGCTGTTGCGCTGCATCAATCTTCTCGAAATCCCCGACTCCGGCGATATCGCGGTGGACGGCAACCGGTTGCCGCTCTCGCCCTCGGGCAAGGGCACCCGGCACATCACTAACAAGCGCGAGATGCGCCTGATCCGGGCGAGTCTGGGGATGGTATTCCAGAATTTCGACCTGTGGGCCCACATGACGATCCGCCAGAACGTCATGGAAGGGCCGGTGCAGGTTCTCAAGATGCCGAAAAGCGAGGCGGCGGAGCAGGCGGAAGCGCTTCTGGCGCGGGTGGGGTTGTCGGACAAGCTCGACGCCTATCCCGCGCACCTTTCCGGCGGGCAGCAGCAGCGCGCGGCGATCGCCCGGGCGCTCGCCATGCAGCCGAAAATCCTTCTGTTCGACGAGCCGACCTCGGCACTCGACCCCGAACTGGTGGGCGAAGTGCTTGCGGTGATGCGGGACCTGGCGAAAGAGGGGCGCACCATGGTGGTCGTCACCCACGAGATGGGGTTCGCGCGCGAGGTTTCGGAGAACGTGATCTTTCTGCACGAGGGACGGATCGGCGAGCAGGGGCCGCCCGAGCAGATATTCCAGTCGCCACAGACCGATGCGTGCCGGAAATTCCTGGCCAGCGTTCTGTGAGCCGAAACCGACCAATGGGACCAATAATAGCATCAAGGAGAAACGCAATGCTGAAACACCTGATGACTGCCGCTGTCGTCGCGGCCGCCACGTTCACTGCCAGCGGGGCCATGGCCCAGGACGACGGGATGAGCATCACCATCGCGACGGAGGGTGCCTATCCGCCGTTCAACGAGACCAATTCCGAGGGTGAGCTGGTCGGCTTCGACGTCGATATCGCCAAGGCGCTGTGTGAGCAGATGAATGCCGATTGCGAGATCGTCGCGCAGGACTGGGACGGGATCATTCCCGGGCTCGTGGCCAACAAGTACGATGCGATCATCGCCTCTATGTCGATCACGCCGGAGCGTGACGAGTCGGTGGACTTCACCAACCGCTACTATTCGAACTACCTGCGTATCGTGGTGCCGGAGGGGTCCGATATCGAAGGCGCCGACAGCCTTTCGGGCAAGTCGGTGGGCGCCCAGCGCTCGACCGTCGCTTCGCAGTGGGTCGAGGACAATCTCGGGCGCGAAGCCGACGTGAACCTCTACGACACGCAGACGGCGGCCTATTCCGATCTTCAGGCGGGGCGGATCGATGCGCTCGTCTCGGATATCTATCCGGCCTATGACTGGCTGCAGGAGAACGAGGGCTATCAGTTCGTCGGCGAGAACATCGATATCGACGACAAGATCGCCGTTGCCGTGCGCGAGGGTGACGAGGAACTGCAGGAGGCGTTCAACGCGGCGCTGGACGCCATCCGCGAGAACGGCGTCTATGCCGAGATCAACGAACAGTACTTCCCGTTCGATATCTACTGAGACGTGAACCGGTGCGGCCCCTTCCATTGCGAGGGGCCGCACTGTAGCCGGCCGAGGGCCCATGCCTGAAGATTCCGTTCTTTCCCTGCTTGCGTTCGGCAACACCGGCTGGGGCGACGAGTTGCTGGCCGGAGCGTGGATCACCCTGCAGCTCGCGGTGGTTTCGCTGGCCTGCGGGCTGGCGTTCGGGCTGGTGCTGGCCGGCGGGCGGCTGTCGCCGGTCAAGCCGGTCAGCTGGCTGACCAATGGCTACATCATCTTCATCCGGGGCACGCCGGAATTCCTGATCCTGTTGCTGGTATTCTTCGGGCTGGACCTGTTCGCGCGCCAGTTCGCGCTATCGATCGGGTTCGAGGGGTATGTCGAGATTCCGAAATTCGCCGCCGCCGTCGCGGGGCTGAGCATGATCTTTTCGGCCTATGCGGCGGAGGTCTATCGCGGTGCCTATCTCGCGGTGCCCAAGGGGCAGATCGAGGCGGCGGTGGCCACGGGCATGTCGCCGCGCCAGATATTCTTCCGCGTCCGCCTGCCGCAGATGTGGCGCTTTGCACTGCCGGGGCTTGCGAATTTGTGGATGGTCCTTCTCAAGGACACCTCGCTCGCCGCCGTCATCGCGCTCGACGAGTTGCTGCGCGCGGCCAAGGTGGCGAGTGAATCGACGCGCGAACCGCTGGTGTTCTACCTCGCGGCCGGGGCGCTCTACCTGGTGCTGACGGGGGTGTCGGACATCGTGCGGCATCATCTCGAGATGCGTGCGCGGCGCGGGATGGCGAGGTGATCGCGATGGCGGGGTTTGCCGACACCTATCTCGATCTCAAGATCGCCGCATCGGACGGGGCGTGCGCGGCGCTGTCGCCGATCAGC
Source organism: uncultured Devosiaceae bacterium (assembly GCA_964572555.1). Taxonomy (GTDB): domain Bacteria; phylum Pseudomonadota; class Alphaproteobacteria; order Rhizobiales; family Devosiaceae; genus CAZNHG01. The sequence goes on from CAZNHG010000203.1 coordinate 2,801, forward strand.
CCGCAATTGTTCGCCGATGCCTGCCCGCGCTTTTTCGACGGGTTGTTCGTTACCGTCGAATTGCTGTTCCTCTCGTCGGCCATCGGCTTTTTCGTGGCCGTTGCGGTGGTGCTGGCGCGGGTGTCGAAGAACCCGCTGCTGTTCGCGCCCGCGCAGGCCTATGTCTACGTGTTTCGCGGCACACCGCTGCTGGTGCAGCTTTGGGTGTTCTACTATGGCCTCGGCTCGCTCGGCGAGGAGGGCCTGGGGCCGCTCTGGCCCTTCTTCCGCGAAGGCTGGTGGGTGGGGTTGCTCACGCTCGTCATCAACACCTCGGCCTATGTCGCGGAAATCCTGCGCGGCGGCATCGAGAACCTGCCGCGCGGCCAGGTGGAGGCGGCCGAGGCGTGCGGGATGAGCTGGGCGCAGCGCATGCGCCGGATCGTCTTCCCCCAGGCCATCCGTATCGCCTGGCCGGCCTATGGAAACGAGCTGATCCTGCTGATGAAGGCGAGCGCGCTGATCTCGACCATCACGGTAATGGACCTGATGGGCCAGACGCGCACGATCTTTTCACGCTCATACGATCTGTCGATCTTTCTCTACGGGGCGCTTTTGTACCTGGTCCTGGCGGGGCTGATCACGTTGGGGCTGCGGCTGGTGGAGATGCGCATGGCGATCCCCGCGACCGCGCGGCGGCGGCGTACGCTCAGTCCAGTGGATTAGAGGATTTTTCCGCGTGGGGCGGCGGTGCGGGGGCCTTCGCTTCCGCCGGAAACCGAAACGTTCGGACCGCTACGACAGCATCTCCCCCAGCAGGTCGAAGACAAGCCGTATGCGCCGGCTGGTGTGGAGCTCGCGGTGGGTGGCGAGCCAGGTGGGGACGGGGATCGGCTCGAGGGCGGGCAGGACCGTTTCGACCTCCGGGGACACGGCCGCTATGTCACGCATCATCACGCCATATCCCAGCCCCTGTCTCACCATTTCCCAGGCGACGACACCGTTCAGCGTCAACCATTTGAAATTGTGCTCCGTGAGATGGATGCCCCGCTTGGCCATTTCGCCGATGATGGCGTCGTTGCGGTTCGTGAAGCCGATGAAGGGGGCACCGTCGAGATCTCGCGGCGCGGTGGGCCGTCCGGCGCGGTCGAGGTAGCTGGTGGCGGCATAGATATGGGCGGTGCTGTCGGGGCAGCGGCGGGCGACGAGGTCGGGCTGGTCGGGGCGGACATGGCGGATGGCGATGTCGGCCTCGCGGCGCATCAGGTCGTTGACCTCGTTGGAGGCGACGACCTCGACCTGGATGCCCGGCGCCACTTCGAACAGGCGTTGCAGGATCTGGGGCAGAAGGTGGGCGGCGTAGAGGTCGCTGGCGGTGATGCGCACGAGGCCCTCGATGGCCTGGGAGTGGCCCGCGGCGGCGATGGAGATGCGGCCGGCGGCGTCGCTCATGGCGCGGACGTGGCTGAGCAGCTCCCGGCCCGCGCCGGTGAGCGACAGGGAACGGCCGACCCGCTCGAACAGCAACACGCCGAGGTCGCGCTCGAGGGCGGCGACCTGACGGCTGAGCGTGGGCTGGGTCACCCCCAGCGCCCGTGCCGCGGCGGAAAGCGAGCCCGCCTCGACCGTGGCGAGGAAGGCCCTGATCTGGTTCCAGTCGAATGCGACAGCCTGCCAATTCATGCATTCATGTATATCGCACGTGCAAATTTCCGCAATTCACCCGTGCAATGCGAATATGTATTGTAGCGTCCGATGCGCTGAACAGGTGTGGGGCGGACATGGAAATGACGACGGATCGCACGAGCAGGTTCTGGGACAGGATCGCCGACAAGTATGCGCGCAGTCCCGTCAAGGATGAGGACGCCTACCAGACCAAGCTGCGGGTGACGCGTGAATACTTCACCCCGGACACGCAGGTGCTGGAGTTCGGGTGCGGTACCGGCTCGACGGCCATCACACATGCGCCGCATGTCGCGCATATCCGTGCGATCGACTTTTCGGCGCGCATGCTGGAGATCGCGCGGGACAGGGCGGCGGACAAGGGTGTCGACAACGTGACCTTCGAGCAGGGCGACATCGTTACGCTGGAAGCGCCCGACGCGAGCTACGACGTCATTCTGGCGCTGAGCGTTCTGCATCTTCTGAAGGACCGGCGGGCGGCGATCGCCAAGGTTCACCGCATGCTCAAACCCGGTGGCGTGTTCGTCTCCAGCACGGCGTGCCTGGGCGACAGCATGAAGATCTTCAAATACATCGCGCCGCCCGGCCGTGCGCTGGGGCTGCTGCCGATCCTCGACGTAATGACCGCCGACGAACTGGTGGAAAGCCTGACCGATGCGGGGTTCGCCATCGACCACTACTGGCAGCCGGGCAAGAACAAGGCGGTGTTCATCGTCGCGAAGAAGGGCGGGTAGGCCGAATTTCGCCTGCCGCGCGATGTCGAGTCCGGACCCGGGCTTCGCGCCCGTTCTTCAACCATCGATTCAAGTGAGGATGCCGGGGCGGATCAGCCCCCGCTCTCCTCGGCCACCACACGTTCATAGGCTTCCCGCAGCTCCGTGAAGACCGAGCGGGCGCCAGCGGGGCGGGGCTCATCGAGATGGATTTCGCGCAGCTCGGTCATGAAGGCACCCCACATGTCGGGGCCGCCTTCCTCGAGCAACTGCGCGCGGATTTCGAGCTCGCGAGAGACGGGCAGGTGCCTGCGGCCCCACGCGCCGAGCATGGCGAAAACGGGGACGAGCTGGATGGACTTCTCGGTCAGCGAATAGATCGCCTTCTGCTTGTGGCTGGGGTCGTCGGTGCGCGAGATCATGCCGAGATCGACCAGGCGCTTGAGCCGCGCGGCGAGGATGTTGGAGGCGATGCCTTCCTCCGAATGGTTCAGCAGCTCGCGGAAATGGCGGCGGTTGCCGAACATCATGTCGCGCAGAACGATCAGGCTCCAGCGGTCACCGAAGACCTCGAGGGACAGGTTGATCGGGCAGCCGGAGCGGTGGGTGTCCATGTCCTTGCATCCTTCATCGAAACCAGTTGCAACATGGGACCGGTTGACGTAGAGATCAACTGCTTTCAAAATGAAAGCGGTTTTGAGAAATGCCTGCGGAAGGCGGGCATGTGCCGCCGATCCGGCGTGCACGCGGGACAAGAGGACCACACGGATGCGCAAGTTGATCGTTTGGAACGTGATGACGCCGGACGGCTA
>CAZNHG010000204.1:0-5785 GCA_964572555.1 uncultured Devosiaceae bacterium
TGTAGCCGGCGGCGATCCACTGGATCTGGCGGGACGTGAGCTCGCGCAGGGGTGGCGAGTCGGAAGAGAAAACAGACATGTCGGCCAGCGTTTAAGCCAATCGGCAAACGCTGTCACCTGTCCGATTGCCCATTTACGGCCACGATTGGGGTTAACAAACCCTTCATGCGCTTGGTTAAACAAGCGTAAAATTGTGGTTCACGAACGGGAGCGAACATGTTTATGTTCGGCCCGTTCGCTTCGCCGGCGGGTGGCGCCCGGCGATTTGGGGGTCAGTTCTGAGTGTGAGGGCATATGGCGCTGGGTCAGCAGGCCATAACATCGAGAAGCTTTGTGCATGCCGTCTCCCGCCTTGTGGCGTTGGCGCTCGCATTGGGCGCTTTCTCCATCCCTGCCTCGGCGCAGCAGTTCGCCGCCCTCAGTCCCGATCTTCTCTCCAGCTACATCGCCAACCAGTCCGCCGCCACGCTCAGCCGGGACGACGTGACCTTCCAGCCCGAGAAATGGCTCGATGAGGCCGACCGCGAAAAGCGCGCGCTCGACAAGGACGTGCTGAGCGCCTACGCGGCGACCGGCTATGTGCCGACCAAGGAGCGTGTCGCCGCGGCCCGCGAGGAGCGGGGGTGCCTGGCGCAGGCCATCTATCACGAGGCGCGTGGCGAGCCCGAGAAGGGCCAGTGGGCGGTCGCGAACGTGGTTCTCAACCGTGTCGCCTCGGTGCGCTATCCCGGCACGATCTGCGGCGTGGTCTTCCAGAACGCCGGCGGGGCGCGTTTCCGCTGCCAGTTCACCTTCGCCTGCGACGGGCGGCCCGACTCCGGCGGCTCCGGCAACCGCATCGTGCGCGAGGCCTGGGTGCGGGCCAATGTCATCGCCCTGGCGGCGTTCAAGCGTTACCAGAAGGGTGACCGGCTCGACACGCTGCCCCGCACAACGCTGTTCTATCACACCACCGATGTCAGGCCGTCCTGGTCGTCTGCTTACCGCGCGGTCGCCGAGATCGGCCGGCACATCTTCTATTCGCCCTCCTAAACCCCTATATTTCAAGCATTTCGCCGGGCGCTGCCAGCGCAAGGTATCGCTAGGCAACAGCTTCGCCTTGCCTTAAAATGCGCGTATTTAGGGCCAAAGCGGTTGTCGGACCGGCCGACCGGCGCGCGCGAGCGCTGCCGGCGCGAAAACACGAAGGGAACCAAGATGCCCAAGATCGCTCTGGTCGATGATGACCGCAACATTCTCACCTCGGTGACCATGACGCTCGAGGCGGAAGGGTACTCCGTGGCGACCTACACCGATGGCGCGTCGGGCCTCGAGGGCCTGACCTCGGACAGGCCCGACCTCGCCATCCTCGACATCAAGATGCCGCGCATGGACGGCATGGAGCTGCTGCGCCGCCTGCGCCAGAAGTCCGACATTCCCGTGATTTTCCTCACCTCCAAGGACGAGGAGATCGACGAACTGTTCGGCCTCAAGATGGGCGCGGACGATTTCATCACCAAGCCGTTCTCCCAGCGCCTGCTGGTCGAGCGCGTCAAGGCCATCCTGCGCCGTTCCGCGTCGCGCGAGGCCGGTCCCGCAGCGGTCAACGGCGAGGGCGTGGCGCCCAAATCGGTGATCGAGCGCGGCAACCTCGTCATGGACGAGGAACGCCATGCCTGCTCGTGGAAGGGTCAGAACGTCACCCTGACGGTCACCGAGTTCCTCATCCTGCAGTCGCTCGCCATGCGGCCCGGCGTGGTCAAGAGCCGCAACGCCCTGATGGACGCGGCCTATGACGACCAGGTCTATGTCGATGACCGGACCATCGACAGCCACATCAAGCGGCTGCGCAAGAAATTCAAGCAGGCCGATGACGATTTCGAGATGATCGAAACGCTCTATGGCGTGGGTTATCGCTTCAAGGAGCAGTAAGGGCAGTTGGCAGTCACCAGTGACGAGCTCGAGAAAAGTGACCGGGACGAGGGGGAGAAGCAGGAGCAGGACGAGCCGGCGGCGAGACCGTCCCGCCGGCAGGGCCCGCGCCCCCGCTACCTGCCGCGTGCCATTGCCGGCATCCGCCGGTTTCTCGGCGTCACGGTATTCTCCAGCCTCACCCGGCGCATCGTCTTTCTCAATCTCGCCGCACTGGCCGCGCTCGTTGCGGGAATCCTCTATCTCAACCAGTGGCGCGCCGGCCTGATCGAGGCGCGCGTCCAGTCCCTGCGCACCCAGGGGCAGATCATTTCCGCGGCCATCGCCGCCTCCGCCACCGTCGACAGCGACGTCATTTCGGTGAACCCCGACCGGCTTCTCGAGATGCTGCCGGGCAGCAACATATCGTCGATGAACTTCTTCGACCCCGCTCTTGAGTTCCCCATCAGCCCCGAGCGCGTCGCCCCGCTCCTGCGCGAACTCGTCACGCCCACGCGGACGCGGGCGCGAATTTACGACACCGACGGGCTGCAGATCATCGACAGCGCCAACATCTACACCGAAGGCGATGTGCTCGCGGCGACCAACCCCACCACCCAGCCCGCCGAGACCAACATGCTCCAGGACTGGTGGCACGCCGCCATGACCTGGGTGCCGGGCAGCCGCTTCTCGCTCTATCAGGAGTACGGGCCGAGCGAGGGCAAGCGCTATCCGGAGGTCAATGTTGCGCTCAACGGCTCGCCGGCCGATATCGTGCGCGTGGATTCGCAGGGGCGGCTGGTCGTCTCCGTGGCCGTGCCCGTCCAGCGCTCGCGCAACGTCGTGGGGGCGCTGCTGCTCTCGACCCAGCCCGGCGAGATCGATTCCATCATCGCCACCGAACGTCTCGGCATTCTGCGCCTGGCCCTGGTCGCGGCGGTCGTCACCTCGATCCTGTCCTTCTTCCTGGCCGGCACCATCGCCGGGCCGATGCGGCGCCTTGCGGCGGCGGCCGAACGCGTGCAGGCCTCGATGAAGAACCGCGCCGAGATTCCCGACTTCACCGACCGCGCCGACGAGATCGGGCACCTTTCGGGCTCGCTCAGGTCGATGACCAATGCGCTGTACAACCGCATCGAGGCGATCGAGCGCTTCGCTGCCGACGTGGCGCACGAACTGAAAAACCCGCTGACCTCACTGCGCAGCGCCGTCGAGACCCTGCCGCTCGTGCGCAGCGAGCAGGACCGGGAACGTCTCACCGGCATCATCCAGGACGATGTGCGCCGGCTCGACCGGCTGATCTCCGACATCTCCAACGCCTCGCGGCTCGATGCCGAACTCGCCCGCGAGACAGCCGACCGCGTGGACATCGAGCAATTGTGCGACGCCATGATCTCGATGCAGCGTGACGTCGCGGCGGGGCGCGACGTCGGCATCGACATGCACCGCCACAAGGGCCGCTACGAGCCGTTGGTGGAGGGGCACGACAGTCGGCTCGCGCAGGTTTTCAACAACCTGATCGACAATGCCGTCTCCTTCGCGCCGGAGGGCACCAGTGTGGAAGTCGCCGTCACCACCGACGCCGACTCCGTCACCGTGACGGTTTCAGACCGGGGCCGCGGCATCCAGGGCGACCCCCAACACATCTTCCAGCGCTTCTACACGGACCGGCCCGAGGCCGAGCAGTTCGGCGAGCACTCGGGCCTGGGGCTTTCCATCTCCAAGCAAATCATCGAGGCTCACAAGGGAACGATCGCGGCGGGCAACCGCGAACAGGGCACGGGCGCGGTGTTCACGGTGATCATGCCGCGCGCCCGGAACAAGTAGGGAGGGGGCATGGCCGATCAGGTCAATATCCACAGCACCGGACTGGTGATCGGGGGCAAGGGGCTCTTGTTGCGCGGGCCCTCGGGCGCGGGCAAGTCGTTGCTGGCGCTCGAGTTGATGGACGGCGCCGAACTGCGCGGGGACACCGCGATGCTGGTAGCCGACGACCGCATCGACCTTAAGGCGAAGAGCGGCAATCTCCACATGCACGCCCCGCCCAGTATCGCCGGACTGATCGAGCTGCGCGGCCGCGGGATCGTCACCCGCCCGCACGCGGAATCGGCCCGAGTGCACCTGGTCGTCGATATCGTGCCTGAACTCGTACGCCTGGTCGAGGAGGACGAACTGGTCACCGAGGCCGAGGGGGTCACGCTGCCGCGCTGTCCCGTGCCCCGGCGCGACGTGATCGGCTCGGCCCACCAGCAGCTTCTCGTGCGCGAGGCGCTGCGCCAGCTCGCACCCGCTAGGCACGGACGCGGTCAAAAAACCGCTTGAAACTTGCCCGTCCCCGGACGAGACTCACATGCGGCGAACGTCGGCATGCGGTTTTGGAGTTTTGCATGATAGGTATGGTGTTGGTGACCCATGGCCGGTTGGCGGAGGAATTCCGTGCGGCACTGGAGCATGTGGTCGGCCCGCAGGAGAATTGCGCCACCGTCTCGATCGGTCCCGACGATGACATGGAGGAGCGCCGCAACGACATCATCAAGGCCGTCGAGACCGTCGACCAGGGGAGCGGCGTGGTGATCCTGACTGACATGTTCGGCGGCACGCCGTCCAATCTCGCCATCTCCGTGATGCAGAACCGCGAGGTCGAGGTCGTTGCCGGCGTCAACCTGCCCATGCTGGTCAAGCTGGCGCGTATCCGTGGCGAGATGAATCTGCGCGACGCCGTGCGGGACGCGCAGGACTCGGGGCGCAAATACATCAACGTCGCCAATGACGTGCTGGGCGGATAGCCCGGCGGGAAGGATACCGGACTTCTAAGATGGCGCAGACCGCCGACACCGACAGGGCTCTTTGCCAGCAGCTCACCATCTGCAACCAGAGGGGACTGCACGCCCGCGCCTCGGCGCGCTTCGTGCGCACGGCGGAGTGCTTCGATGCTGAGATCTCGGTCACCCGCGATGGCGTGACGGTGGGCGGCACCTCCATCATGGGGCTGATGATGCTCTCGGCGGGGCCGGGTTCCGCCATTTTCGTCAAGGCCCGCGGGCCGCAGGCGCGCGAGGCGCTCGACGCCATCGTCGAGCTCGTCAACAACGGCTTCGACGAGGACTCCACGCCTGACGGCGACCCCGCCTGAGCCCGGGCGGCGCGGTCTTTGCATCGCCGCACGTGACTCGCCCGGCGATATGATATAAACATTTCTTTATATCCCAGTTGATCCGCGCGCCCTGGCCGCGTATAAGGCGCGCCAACATCCCAAAAACAGATTTGGAGGCTGGTAATGACAGCAGCAGAAACGATGACGCCCGCGCAGGACCATTATGTGAAGGATCTCTCCCTGGCCGACTACGGCCGGCTCGAGATCTCCATGGCCGAAAAGGAAATGCCGGGCCTGATGGCGATCCGCCGCGAATATGCCGCGAGCAAGCCCCTCAAGGGCGCGCGCATCGCCGGTTCGCTGCACATGACCATCCAGACCGCCGTGCTGATCGAGACGCTCGTCGAGCTGGGCGCCGAGGTCCGCTGGGCCTCGTGCAACATCTTCTCGACCCAGGACCACGCCGCCGCCGCCATCGCGGCCCAGGGCATTCCGGTCTTCGCCTACAAGGGCGAGACCCTCGAGGAGTACTGGCAGTTCTGTGACCGCATCATCGACTGGGGCAATGGCGAGACCGCCAACATGATCCTGGACGACGGCGGCGACGCTACCATGCTGGTGCTCAACGGCGCCAAGGCGGAGCAGGATCCCTCCATCCTCGATCATCCCAAGTCCGAGGAAGAGGAATACTTCGTCGCGCAGGTCAAGAAGCGCCTTGCCGAGAACCCGGGCTTCTACTCCAAGGTCCGCGACAATATCCGCGGCGTTTCCGAGGAGACCACCACCGGCGTGATGCGGCTT
>CAZNHG010000204.1:5795-5915 GCA_964572555.1 uncultured Devosiaceae bacterium
TACGCACGAGACCACCACCTGAGTTCACCGGCTCTCCCACCCCTCCAAGCAGGGCTAGCTGCCGTTCCCGGCGATCAACGTCAACGACTCGGTCACCAAGTCGAAGTTCGACAACAAGTA
>CAZNHG010000205.1:0-1843 GCA_964572555.1 uncultured Devosiaceae bacterium
TATCGATGCGGACATCGGATTCGTTGACGTCGACCTCGATGGACTCGTCGATGACAGGGTATACCCAAACGCTCGAAAAGCTCGTGTGCCGGCGCGCCTGGCTGTCATAGGGCGAGATACGCACAAGCCGGTGCACACCGCTCTCGGTCTTGAGCCAGCCATAAGCGTTGTGGCCCTTGATCAGCAGGGTCGCGGACTTGATACCCGCTTCCTCCCCGTGATGCAGCTCGATGGTCTCGACCTTGAAATCGCGGCGCTCCGCCCAGCGGGTATACATGCGCAAGAGCATGTTGGCCCAGTCCTGGCTCTCGGTACCCCCTGCCCCGGAATGGACTTCCACGTAGCAGTCGTTGGCGTCGGCTTCACCGGAAAGCAGGGTCTCCACCTGCATGCGGGCCGCCTGTCCCTGCAGCTTGGTCAGGGTCGTCTCGGCTTCCTTGACGACGTCTTCGTCGCCCTCGCTTTCACCGAGCTCGATCAGCCCGACATTGTCCTCGAGCCCGCTTTCGAGCTCATGCACCCGCGTGATCTGGCTCTCCAGTTCCTGACGCTCGCGCATAACCTTCTGCGCGTGCTCGGGATCGTTCCAGAGTTCGGGATCTTCCGCCTTGGCGTTCAGGTCGTCGAGTCGGGATTGCGCTGTATCCCAGTCAAAGATGCCTCCTCAGCAGGCTGAGTGCCTGCTGGATGTCGTCGACGACATTCTCGATTTCAGCGCGCATGATCGCTCTTTTTCTTCTTGAAAGTGTGTTTGAGGGCCGGGGATAGACGAGACGGGCGGGCGGATCAAGAACCCGCGGCCGGCCATCCGCAGCAAACGCATCGGCCGGGCTAGAAAAGCCCGCCGCGGCCGGCGTTCACATTGTTCTCGCCGCCCTCCTGAATGTTGAGGAAAGCCTCGGAGTCGACACCGATCACCGAGGTGATCAGGTTCGGCCCCGTACCCGGCTTGAAGGCTTCCTGAATCGCCTCCCCGCCCGCAACGGCACGGATGCCCGTGGCCGGATCGATCCAGACTTCCTTCATGTTCGCAGGCCGATTGAACGGTGTCGCGGGCTTGTCCTCCAGCGCGTCCTGCACGAACGCGGTGAAGATCGGCGCCGCCAGTTCGCCGCCTGTCGCCGATCTGCCCATGTTTCTGGGCGTGTCGTAGCCGACATACACGCCCACCGCCAGGGTCGGCGTGAAGCCCATGAACCAGGCGTCCTTGTAGTCGCTGGACGTGCCGGTCTTGCCCGCAACGGGCCGGCCGAGCCGACTGGCATAGGTGCCCGTGCCGCGCTGCACCACGCCCTGCATCATCGAGGTGATCTGATAGGCGGTCATCGGGTCGAGCACCTGGTCGCGATTGTCGATGATCTGCGGCTCAGCTTGGCCGTTCCACTCCTCGGCCACGCATCCGTCGCAAACGCGCGCGTCGTGCTTGTAGATCGTCTCGCCGTAGCGGTCCTGTATGCGGTCTATGAGAGTCGGTTCGATGCGCCGCCCGCCATTCGCGATCGTCGCGTAGGCGGCGGTCATCTTCATGTCGGTCGTCTCGCCGGCGCCGAGCGCCATGGCCAGAACCGGCTGAAGGTCGTCATAGAGCCCGAAGAGTTCGGCGTACTCGGCAACCAGCGGCATGCCGAGATCCTTGGCCAGGCGCACGGTCATCACGTTGCGCGACCGCTCGATGCCGCGGCGCAGGGTTTGCGGACCGTAGAACTGACGCCCGTAGTTCTCCGGGCGCCACATGGACCCGTCGGCATTCTGGATTTCCAGCGGCGCGTCGAGCACCACCGAGGCCGGCGTATAGCCGTTGTCGAGTGCCGCCGAATAGACGATAGGCTTGAAGGCCGATCCC
>CAZNHG010000205.1:1853-5915 GCA_964572555.1 uncultured Devosiaceae bacterium
ATCCCGGCTGGCGCATCGCCTGCGTGGCGCGGTTGAATTCGGAATCGTCGAACGAGAAGCCACCCACCATGGCGAGAACGCGGCCCGTGCGCGGGTCCATCGCGGTCAGGGCTCCCTCGACTTCCGGCACCTGCCGCATCGTGTAGACGCCTTCCTTGTCGGGCACCTGCTCGACATAGATTACGTCGCCCTCGTCCAGCAGATCCGACAGCGGCGCCGGAACCCAGCTGATCTCGGGGCCCGGCAGCCGCGCGGTGACACGCTCGGAGCGCACATCGCCCCCGACGGTCGTGCCCGGACGCAAGCCGATCTCGGCCTCGTTGCCGTTCATCTCCAGAACGACCGCGAGATTCCATTCGGGCACGTCACTGAGCGGCGAAATCTCGTTGAGAGCGATCCCCCAGTCACCGGAAATATCGACGGTCGCGACCGGTCCGCGGAACCCCTGGCGCTGATCGTATTCGATCAGCCCGTTCATCAGGGCCTCGCGCGCGTACCGCTGCAACTCGGGCTCGATGGTCGTGCGCACGCTCAGCCCGCCGCCATAGAGCTGCTCCTCGCCGTATATTTCGATCAGGTCGCGCCGCACGGCCTCGGTGAAAAAAGCGGCCGAATGGAGCCGGCTTCCCGACCGCCGCGGCTTGACGTCGAGGCTGTCCTGCTTGGCCTCGGCTGCCTGCTCGACCGTGATGTAGCCGTTCTCCGCCATGCGATCGAGCACCCAGTTGCGCCGCGTAATCGCCGCCTCCGGATGCCGGAAGGGATGATAGTTGTTCGGCCCCTTGGGCAGCGCGGCAAGATAGGCAACCTCGGACACACTGAGCTCGTACAGTGCCTTGTCGAAGTAGTTCAATGCCGCGGCCGCGACGCCGTAGGAGTTGAGCCCGAGGAATATTTCGTTGAGGTAGAGTTCGAGAATCTCGTCCTTGGAGAAGGTGTCCTCGATGCGCAGCGCCAGAACCGCTTCCTTGATCTTGCGGTCCCAGGTCTGCTCGCTGGTCAGAAGGAAGTTCTTGGCCACCTGCTGCGTGATGGTCGAGGCGCCCACTAGCGGGCCGCTGCCGCCTTCCAGGCTCCGCTCGACATTGTCCTTCGCCGCACGCAGAATACCGACTACCGAAATGCCCGCGTGATCGTAGAAGTTCTTGTCCTCGGCGGAGATGAAGGCCTGCTTGACGATTTCGGGAACCGTCCCGATTGGCTGGAACAACCGGCGCTCGCGGGCGTACTCCGCCATGAGCGTTCCGTCCGCCGCGTGCACGCGCGTCGTCACCGGTGGCTGATAGTCCTCGAGAACCGTGTAATCCGGCAGGTCGGACGTCAGGTTCGTGACATAGATCAGGCCGGCACCGAGAACGATGAGCCCGACGAACAGGCCAAAACCGAACAGCCAGCCGAGCAAGCGCAGCATGTATCAGAAGTTCCTTTTATTGATGACGTCCGACTCAGGAACGGCGTCGCGCCGCCATTTGTTACACGAGCGCGGCAGAATTGTGGACGCCCCTGCCCCAATTGTGCAAGTCAGCTCCACCTTTTCTACCAGTTCCGTTGCTCCGCGAAATATTGCGTGATTCCCTCGGCGAGGGCCTCCGCCACCTTGTCGCGCCATGCTTCGGCCGTCAGATTGGCGATGTCCGCGGCGTTGGACATGAATCCCAGCTCGACCAGGATCGAGGGCACGTCGGGCGCCTGTAGCACGAAAAAGTCGGCCTGACGCACGGGAAAACGCCGCAGGCGCACGCTGGGCTGCAGCTCCTGCACGATCGTCGTCGCCGCCTCGAAGGACTGGCGCCGCATTTCCCGGCGCATCAGGTCGACAAGGATGTTCACCACCCGGTCCTCGCTCTTGGGCACCGAGAACCCGGCGACAATGTCCCTCCGGTTCTCGTTCTCCGCCAGCACCTTGTCGAGAGCGTCCGTGGCCTTCTCGTCACGCGTGTAGACGCTCGCGCCCCGCACCCCCTGCTGCTGGAAATAGTCGGCATGGATGGATATGAACAGGTCGGCCTGGTTCTGCCGCGCCAGCGCCACGCGTTCCTCGAGCCGCAGGAACTCGTCGTCCTCGCGCGTCAGCGCCACATCGAACTTGCCCGTCTTGACCAGCAGTGCCTGCAGGATCTTCGAGAAGGCCAGAACGATGTTCTTCTCCTTGATGCCGTTCGCCGCCTCGGCACCCGCGTCGATGCCGCCGTGCCCCGGATCGATCACGATCAGGGGGCGCGGCTGCGACTTCTCGGGGGTGACTTCGTTCTCCGCTGTCCGCGCCTGATCGTCCGGCCGCTCGGAGGTCTCGCTCTCGTCGGCCTGCTGCGCCAGACGTTGCGCGGCGGCCTCGCGGTCGCGTTCGGCGAGGGCGGCGAATTCCTCCGCGGTGGTCGGCACCATGTCCACCACCAAGCGCGCAGGCTGATCGTCGATGGGATCGAGCACGTAGGCCTGTTGCACCTTAGCCGGATCCGACACCCTCAGCCATGTCCGGATGCGGCCCTCGTCCAGCTTCTCGACCTCGTAACCCGAGATCATTCCGCCGTCCTTGGGCTGCTTGAGATCCCCGAGATCGAGGTTGCCGGCCCGCACATCCACCGCAATACGCCGGGGATCGACAAGCGTGGCGATGGCGAATTCTGTTGAGTTCGACAGATCGAGCACCAGACGCGCCCGCTCGGCCGTACCGGTAACACGGGCGTCGAGGACCGAAGGCAGGGTCGATTCCGCCTCCTGGGCGATGGCGGCGGTCAGCCACAACGCCATGCAAACTAATACGGCGACTACTCTTTTCATCGTGGGAACGGTCATTCGCTGGTGCAGGTGGCATGCACACTACGTGATTCGCAGTGCATGCATGGCTGCACCGATTTGCGCAGAGTGTCAAAAGACAAATATGTGAACCACAAAAGCGGTGCTCGCAGAAGCGCTTGCCAGTTTCTTGTTGCCAATTTGTCTCAAGACCCCTAAAGCCTGAGTCTGAGGCAGTGGTTCGCACCGCGCTCGATGAACTTGAAATGACGCCTCCGGCGCATCATTTGGTTATCGAGGAGGCCCGAAACGGCACCCGCTCTTTTTTGGCGCGGATTCCGGAACAGACCGCGGCAGCCATGTATGCCTCCGACAAAGGAATTTCGGTCCGGTTACCGGATCGAGGGGCCGATGGCCGATACAGATCGCCCACGCCCGAAACACAGGACGGAGCTCGGATGAGCGTGAGGACAACAATGCGCGAAACAGCACTCACTGTTCGTCTGCGCCGCGTCCCGGCCCGTCCCATCACCGGCGCGGAAAGCGCCTTTTTCCAAGACCTATTCACCGCGCATGGCGCCCCGAGAACCGGCCGCTTGTCGGACCGCCTCCGGGGCGCGCGACGGTGTGGAGTACGTATTGATGGCAACAAAAAGAATGTTGGTGGATGCCACCCACCCGGAAGAAACACGCGTTGTAGTCACGAGCGGTAACCGCCTCGAGGAGTTCGATTTCGAATCCGCCTCGCGGCGGCAGCTCAGGGGCAACATCTATCTGGCAAAGGTCACCCGGGTCGAACCGTCGCTGCAGGCGGCCTTCGTCGAATATGGCGGCAACCGCCACGGCTTTCTCGCCTTCTCGGAAATTCATCCCGACTACTACCAGATCCCCGTCGCGGATCGCGAAGCGCTTCTCGCCGTCGAGGCGGAGGAAGAGCACGCCAACGCCGCCGACGAGCAGCCCGAGATGGAAGCCGGGGCGCCCGATGAGTTCGACGACGACGCGGGCGACAACGGCAATGGCGAGGAAGGGCAGAAAGTCGAGCATGTCGGCGGCGGCGACGCCCTCGAGGAAGTGCCCGAGCGCAAGCGTACGCTGGCGCGCAAGTACAAGATCCAGGAGGTCATCAAGCGCCGCCAGGTGATGCTCGTTCAGGTCGTCAAGGAAGAACGCGGCAACAAGGGCGCGGCGCTGACGACATACCTGTCCCTGGCCGGCCGCTACTCCGTGCTGATGCCGAACACGGCGCGCGGCGGCGGCATCAGCCGCAAGATCACCAATGCCGTGGACCGCAAGAAGCTCAAGGAAATCGCGAACGAGATGGAC
>CAZNHG010000206.1:0-2776 GCA_964572555.1 uncultured Devosiaceae bacterium
CGGGCGCCTCCCATCGTCTCGAGCAGCACGTGCACCCGATCGTTCGGTCCCAGATACTCCAGAGTTCCGATGAACTCGCCGAACGGGCCTCCGGCAATCCGGACATGCTCGCCGTTCTTCAAATCGTCACTCATCAGCAAAAGACCGGTCCCGTCGGTGTGCGCGATGAGCGCCTCAACCATGCCCTCGGGGACCGGGTCGGGCCGCTCGCCGCGTGTCAGCAGGTACCGCACGCTGACCGTGCCGTTGACGCTGCGCCACGCCTCGCGCGCGATGTCCAGATGAATGAAGAGATAGCAGGGGAAATAGGCGACCTTTACCGTCTCGATGCGGCGGGCATGCCGTCGCGTTTTCGAGCGCTGTGGCACGAAAACGTTGAAACCTTGATTGGCCAGATGGCGTGCCGCACCCGCTTCCCGGTGGGGATGCGTGTGCACCACGTACCAGCGGCCAGCCGCGCAAGGCCCCGTGCGCGCCGATCCCATCGCTGCCGCTTCTCCCGGCGCTGCGGCGCTTGGTGGATCAGCGGTCTGTTTTTCGCTCGAGAGCGTCGTGTCTTTCATATGTGCCCACACTCGTTTTCATGCGCAGTGCCATTGCCGCGTGCGCGACTGAACCTGTGAGCCCCCATTCGTTGCTGTGCGTCCGCGGACTAAGCCCTCCGCCAGCGAAGAACTCCGGCCCGGCCTATCCCGCCACTCGGCGGACGGACGCAGTGTCGGCACAGCCTCTACGCACCGCGCAAAGGCATGCCATCCCGCTCGAGATCCGGCTCCTGCCGCTCTCCCGAGCCAGCTCCTCCCAGATTTCGGGAATTAACCCCTGGTTTGTGACCTCTTGTTCCGCATCGGCCCTATCTCCGCCCTTGGGCCGATGTGTTCAGTATGCCTGTCGCTGCAGTGGAAGTGTGGCAGCCGTTCTCACCATGATCTGCAGATCCAGCCAAAGCGACCAGTTGTTGATGTACCAGATGTCGTGTCTGATCCTGTCCTCCATCGCCGGGAGCTCGCGCGTCTCGCCGCGCAGCCCGTGCACCTGCGCCCAGCCCGTCAGGCCCGGCTTGACGTGGTGGCGGTAGGCATAGGTGGAAATCAGGGTGTCGTAGTGGTTGTCATGCGCGATCGCGTGCGGCCGTGGACCGACGATGGACATGTTGCCCTTGAGCACGTTCACGATCTGCGGCAGCTCATCGAGGCTTGTTCGTCTGAGGATGGCGCCGACCCTGGTGACGCGCGCGTCGTTACGTGTCGCCTGGGCGATGGTGTCGCCGTTCTCGCACACTTTCATGGTGCGGAACTTGTAGATGGTGAAGGAGCGCTCGCCGAAGCCCTTGCGCGACTGCCGGAAGACGACCGGGCCCCCTGACTCGACGAAGATCGCCGCACTGATGAGCAGAAACAGCGGTGTGAGGCCCACCAGAGCAATGGCGGCGACCACGATGTCGAGCCAGCGCTTGAGTTGGCGCTCGACCACGGACAGCGGCGGGCGCTGCACCTCGAAACCGGCCATGCGGCCCAACCGCACCGTGTTCGCCTTGGCAATCGCCGCCATGTCGTCGCCGGCGAACAGATAGACAGGCAGGGGAACATGGTTGAGCGCGATCGTGAGATCGTTGAGCGGCCGCCACTGCTGCAGCGGCAGAAACAGGTAGATTTCGTCAAAGGGATGCTGCTCGAACGCAGTGTGAATCGCGTCGAGCACCGATTGGCCCAGGCCCTCGCCGGCGCCGATCTCGCGGGGGTCCAGCGAGACCGACGAGACGACTTCCGTTCCGTTCTTCGCCGCCGAACGCACCATGCGCGCGCGCTGGGTCTCATCGCCTGCGCAGATCAGGAACGCCTTCTTGAGCGCGAGCCGCTCCTTGAACAGGCCTCTGCGCAAGATCGCCGCCGTCGCAATGCGCAGGGCGCCCAGACCTATAAGGCCGAGGACGAAGGAAATCGTCAGCACCGCACGCGAGTAATCAGGCGACACCTTGAGAAGGAAGCCGACCCAGCCGATCACGAAAAAGACCCCGCACCACCCAAGCAGCAGCCGGCGCAACTGGCCCGGCGTGTCGAGGCACTTCTGCAAATCGTATGCGCCCTGGAGATACTGGAAGGTCACCAGTAGGCTCGCCACCAGCAAAGCTGCGGACTGGCCGTTGGACGTGCCATAGATGCCACCGATATGCTGATGGTAGACAATGTCGATGGTCAGTATGAGCGCCACGGTGGCGAGGAAATCGCCGATCGCGCACAACAGGGTAAGGGTCGATCTGGATAATTCGATGCGATTGGAGGGCGGGGGTGCCGCGAAGCTGGCAGTTGCGCCAAGGGAACTGTCGAACTTTGCCATCGATGCCACAACCTCTACCCGACAAAAATCTGAAAACCTTCGTCGAGCCCCACCTTCAAATTCAGCCGGAAGATGCGGGCTAAAATGTGACCGCAAAAGGACAGTTTGGTGAACATTTAACTTATTGATTTTGAAGGGAAAAATATCGAAATTGGCGATACTTTGGCGCGACGTCCCATTTGTGGAGACTGTGCACTGACGTCGAGCGCACACGAGGGGAGCCCGGAATGCGCCAGGCACGACGAGCGTCCGGCCGGGCCATTCTGAAGGTGCTATGATACCTTCTTCACCATTGCCTTGGTGAGGGATTGCCGAAGCTTGAAATAGTCACTCCACACGGTGGTGCCGCGTGCACGCTCAGCCGCCTGCCCAAGAGAGAAGGCGTTCGCCCTCTCAATGCCGTCCAGTTCCTCCCAGTCGAGCGGGACGGCAGCGGGCG
>CAZNHG010000206.1:2786-5841 GCA_964572555.1 uncultured Devosiaceae bacterium
CCCTCGCGGGCCCGCGTCGAGAAAGGCGTGATGGCTGTCGCGCCGCGCTCGTTGCGCAGGTAGTCGATGAACATCTTACCCTTGCGTTTGGCCTTCGATGCGGTTGCCACGAACCTGTCGGGACGGTCGGCGGCAATCTTCTTCGCCAGGCCCGCGCAGAAAGGCTTGATCTCGTCCCAGTCCGCACGCCGGATCAGCGGAGCGATGACGTGGATGCCCTTGCCGCCCGTAACCATGGGATAGGAGGCGAGCCCGAGCGCTTCGAGTTCGTCGCGCACGAGGAGCGCCGCCGCCTTCACCTCGGAAAAATCCAGGCCCTCGTCGGGGTCTAGGTCGAACACGATGCGCTCGGGCTTTTCGAGCTTGTCGCGGCGAGCGCCCCAGACATGGAACTCGAGAACGTCCATCTGGACGCAGGCAATAAGACCGGCGAGATCGTCGAGGTAGAAATAGTCGGCTTTCTCGCCGGACTTTTCGGTGATCTCGACGGTCTTCATGGCATCATCGAAGCTGCCTGTATCGTGCTTTTGGAAAAAGCACTTCCCCGCGTGGCCCGACGGGCATCTGACCAGGCTCAGCGGGCGATCCGCAATGAAGGGCAACATGGCCTTGGCAACGGCCGCGTAGTAGGCGACAAGGCGTGCTTTGGTAATGCCTTGTCCGGGAAACAGAACCCTGTCCGGGTTGGTGAGTTCGATGCCGGCCGCTTCCGCGGCGGCCATGCCCTTGTCGTCCGTCAGCCCGCTCATCTAGTCGTCTCCAGGTCTGGAGCCCTTGCCTGACGCGGGCTTACGGGACGCATCACCCCTCGCGATCGCGGCCATGCTGCGCCCCGAGGTTACGCTGGTTTTCGGTTTGGTCAGGCTGTTGCTGTCCCGCGCGTGATCGTCGCGCTCCTTGACGAGAAGCCAGTTCTCGTCCTTCCGGCCGCGCATCCGCACGAGGGCCCAGCCTCCCTTCATTCGCTGGCCGTCGAGGGTGAATGCGAGCTTGCCCGATTTCAGGCCCTTCGCCGGATCGCCGTCGGGCGTCCATGTCCCGACATCCCAAAGCATGACCGTACCGGCACCATATTCGCCTTCGGGTATCGTCCCCTCGAAGTCCGCATAGTCCAGCGGATGATCCTCGGTGCGTACGGCCAGGCGCTTTTCCGATGGGTCGGCACTTGGGCCCTTGGTTACGGCCCAGCTCTTGAGGACGCCATCGAGTTCCAGCCGGAAATCGTAGTGAAGGTGCGAGGCATCGTGCTTTTGCACGACAAAAAGGTTCCCCGTGGCGCGCTTGCGCGAGCCCTTCGGTTCGCCGGTTCGCGAAAAGTCGCGCTTGTCTCGGTAGTCAGCCAGAAGGCTCTTGGCGCGTGCTGACGGCATGAGGCGGCTCCTACGCTTCGGTGAAGCGGCAGCGATGCAAGCGCATGACCCCCGACAGGACCCGCATATGGACAACCGGCCCGACCGACTATGGGATATTACCGCCACCCGCGCAGCGACGGCAAGCGGTTTGGCGTAGATCCCGGGTCGTTGGGCCACATGCTTCCCACCTTGGCGTGCGTCTCCGCTAAAGGAGCTTGGCGCTGTCGCAAGGGCTGTTCGGTGCAGAAATCACCGCCATTGCGGCTGTCTCGCGGCGTCTTCGGACTTGGGCCGTGCCAGGGGCATCACAACACCTTCGTCACGTTCAGGAACCCGCCGCGCGCGTCGTTGGCGGCCTCGATGGCCTCTGGGGCACCGAGCACGACGGTCCTTGCATTCCCCCGTGCCGCATCGAGGGCATCACCGAGTTCGGAAAAATCGGACGGGGTCGCGGCCAGAACCTGCTCGCGCCGTTTTTGGCGCTTCTCCTCGGTCTCGCCGACAAGATGCCGGGTGAGGGAAGCGAAGCCCTTGGCATCGGGTAGCATGTATCGGTCCATCGAACCGATCACGCCGATAATCGAACGGGTCAACTCGCTCTGGTCGACGGACTTTCTGAGATGCTCTCCCGCACCATCGTAGACATCGAGCGTTTCGAGAAGGTTCGGATCGCGATAGGAGCCGAATTGGAAATTGCCCGAGATCTGGTTGAAGTTGGAGAAGCCGCCATAGGCCCCGCCCTCGACCCGGATCCTGTCCCACAGATAGGTCATGTTGAGGTGCTGGAGCGCAACCGCGGCTGCGCCGGTTCTGCGATAGCCGGCGCGATAGAGGTTGAAGCCCTTGGCGACGTAATTGACCTGGGCGGGAAAGGTCAGGCCCTCATTCGCCGGCAGGTTGGCGCCGGCCCAGTCCGCATTCGGCGCCTTGCCCGCCGGGAGGCTGCCGATCAGCCCGGCCAGCCCGGGCTGGAACGCCGCCCAGTCTTCAGCGGTGGCGGTGACGTTGGCGATGGCGTTGGCCTGGCCAAACAGGCGCGCGCGCATGTCCTCGAGTGTCGCCGCGATCTCCTCCCAGTCCTCGTCGAGGCGTTTCTCGAGTTCGCGCAGGAAGAAGAGCTGGCTGATACCGCCGGTCTGCTCGCTCAGCCAGCCCGCCTCGCTCAACCCTGCGCCGAGCCGCGTGCCGGCCAGCCGGTGCCCGCCCGGCGCCAGTTGAGCCTCGATGCTCGCCTTGGCCTCGCGCGCGAGCTGGCCGATGCGGACTTTGTCATCAAGGCGCGCGCCCTGCATAATGTCGCGCATGATACCGAGTAGATCGTTGGCATGATCGGGCGTCGCCTTGCCGCGCAGGACGAGCCAGGCGGCCGCATTGTCGTTGTCCTCGACCGCCGAGATGAAGTTCTGGGCCTGAATGCCGCCGGTGGTGCGCCCGATATGCTGGATGAGTTCGGCGAAATCCTCCTTGTCCGTGCCGGTCTGGGTGAGGGCGCGGTTGAACAGGGGCAGATAGGGCAGGTGCGCCTGATGGAGGGTTCGCAGATTGAACCCCAAATCGAGGTAGACGATGCCATTGGTCGGCAGGTCGTGATAAAGCGTCTCGACCGAGCCGACACCGGTGATCTTAATGGGAATCTCGAAGTTCTTGCGCGGCAGATCATCGAGACCGAGCCGGGGAAGTTTTGCGACGGTCTCCGGCGCGTC